>NZ_FR895096.1:0-12873 GCF_000434655.1 Clostridium sp. CAG:43
CATTCTCCGGAAAACGGACGATGAACCGAAACAGGAGGCGGCCGCGCCTTCGGTGAAGGCGGCCGCGTCCCTGTCGGATATTCCGGCGGCTCCCTTGAGAAGCCGGGATTTTGCCAAGAACTACCGCAGTATCCGCCACAATTTCTGTCCGGATACAGAGGCTGTTCTTAAGGCAGTGGCACAGGCGGCTGCCCCGGATCCGGAGATGGCGGCATACAGCACCTTATTAAAGCAGCTGAACGATAAGCTTACCTTTAATATCGTATTTACACTGACCGGCCTGAAACCATCGGATCAGGAGGAAGTGCTCCGTTCGGTTCTGGATGTGCGGGAACAGACCGTGCTTCAGAAGTTCTTAGATCAGGGCAAAGGGATGGATATCATCGCATTCCGGGAGTGGATCCGCGGTGAGAGTTTCCTGAACAATCCGGAACCCGTGCTTTATATGGCCAATGCAGCAGAAGCTCCCCAGGGTGCTCATGCGGTTTATGAAGAAGAGAATATCTGCGAGGGCGTGCGCGTCCTGCAGTCCGGTAAGATGTACGATTACAGCCTATAGGAGGGCATAAGATAACATTATGGCAAATTATATGGAAGAAATGATAGGTAAAAAGATCGCCGCGATCCAGAACGGCAGCAACGTGTACAGCGCGGGCCGTATCACGACTGTAAAAGAGTATATTCTGGAAGCAGACGGACTGGAAGATGTGGCTTTTATGGAGCGTGTCATCATCGGTGGACATTCCGAGGGATATGTTAATTCCATCGGACGCGGCAGCGTGAAGATCTCCGTGGTACGCCGCGGGGCACCGATCTATGTAGGAGATGTGGTGACAGCCACCGGAGAAGAATTCAAGGCGATGTATTCACCGTCCTCCGTTGGACATATCATCGATATATTTGGTACAGAATGTCTGCAGGATGCTGTGTTTGAAGATGCAGTTCCCATCGAGATCGAGAAAAAACCGATTCCGATCATGGAGCGCGGTACTGTAAAACGTCCGCTTCTGACCGGTATCGCTGGCATTGACCTGTGCTATCCCATCGGTAAAGGACAGAGACAGCTGATCATCGGAGACAAAAAGACCGGCAAGACCCAGATCGCACTGGATGCCATCGTGAACCAGAAGGGCAAGAATGTCCTCTGTATCTATGTGGCCATCGGCAAGACCAAGAAAAATGTGAAAGAAGTATACCAGAACCTGATGGCCCGCGGAGCCATGGAACATACCATCATCATGGCAGCTTTCAATGATGAGATGCCACCGGTGCTGTTCCTGACACCTTATGTGGCAGCTACCATCGCTGAGAATTATATGATGGAGGGCCGGGACGTCCTTCTGGTGATCGATGACCTGAAGCGTCATGCAACGGTACACCGCGAGATCTCCCTGCTTGCCGGTATGGTTCCGGGCCGTGAGGCATATCCGCCGGATGTTTTCTACATCCATTCCAGACTTCTGGAGCGAGGATGCCAGCACAGAACCGGCGGTTCCATCACCATTCTTCCCATTGTTGAGACCAAGGGCGGAGATATCACCGGATATATCCCGACGAATATTATCTCCATCACAGACGGTCAGATCGTTCTGTCCAGAAAGAATTTCGATAAAGGACAGAAACCGGCGATCCAGTACGGACTTTCTGTATCACGTCTGGGCGGAGCAGTTCAGGATGCACCGGTTAAAAAGCTGGGTGCCAGAGTGCGCCGGGAACTTTTAAGTTATCTGGAGACCCGTGAGGTCTATGAGATGGCGAATATGGATGAGATGAGTCAGGAGATGCGCGACCGTCTGAAACGAGGCGCAGAGATTCTGAAAGGATTGAACCAGCAGAAATTTGCACCCCAGGCGCCGGAAGAGTTCCTCACGAAATTCAGTCAGATCCTGGGAGGCTGATATGAGCATAAGAAATATCGTAAAAGTTATGAATTTCCATGCACTGATCCGCGTGGACAACGCAAAGCGCAAGGCAGACAAATACCGTATGATGCAGAAGCAGCTTCAGCAGATGATGGCTTCCATCCTCTATAACCGGAACCTGATTCTGGACAAGAAGCTGCTGCAGCCGGATCCCTCTGCCCCGGTCTGGAATATCTATCTGGGCAGTGATTTTGGCTTCTGCAACAACTACAACTCGCTGGTCAATGAAAAGATTTCCAAGGATCATGAGAACAAGAAGATTCTGATCGGACGCAAGCTTCACTGCCGGGATAAGGAAAATATCCTGTTTTCCTCTACCTGCGCGGAATTGGAGTACCGGTTTGATGAATTGAAGGAACTTCTGGGCGAGGGGATCCGGGGACGAAAATGTTCGGAGATCAACATCATATACAATGAATATGTGAATACGACGACGATTTATTTTAAAACGGAGCGTATCTATCCGGTTGAAACCAGTGAGGAAGACGGATATTACGATGACTTTGCGATGGAAGAAGATGCAGGTAACCTGCTGGCAGACCTGACGGCATCTTATGTAAACTACGAAGTGATGCTGGCGGTGGTAAGCGGACGTGCAGCGGAAAACGTGCTGCGTCAGAATACAACCACGGAATCCTTAAAGAAGATCGATGAGATCGAGGAGGAGAAGGTCCGGGCAGATCGCCGTGAGAAGAACAACAAGGAATTCGAGAAAATCATAGATAACTACGTCAAGAACCGGGCGTATAAGTAGGAGGAGAGTCATGATAGGAAAAATCATTTCCGTGTCGGAGCTGGGAGTAGAGATTCTCACGGACGGCACCGGCGTGGCAGAGCGTGATATGCTCTACACGACAGTAGACGGGGAAAGACGCCATTTTGAGGTCTGTGACGTGGCTGGAAGCGTGGTAAATGCAATTCCTTTTGAGAGTACAAAAGGCTTAAAGCGCGGCATGGAAGTAGAGAAAGCAGAGTATGGTCTGACGATGGAGTATTCCGACCAGATCTTAGGACGTGTATTTAACCCCTACGGCGGCATGATCGATGAACAGCCTCTTGACAGTATCTGTCAGAAGAATGTATACCAGTCAAGCCCCAGCCTGTCCCAGATCGATGCCAATGGAGAGATCCTCTGGACCGGCATCAAGGTGCTGGATTTCTTTGCACCTATGAGAAAGGGCTTTAAGATGGGTCTTCTGGGCGGTGCCGGTGTCGGCAAAACCGTATTGATTAAAGAGCTGATCCATAACGTATACCAGGGACTGGGTTCCAACTCTGTCTTTATCGGTGTCGGTGAGCGTTCCCGTGAGGGTCGTGAGCTGTATGACGAGATGACAGAGGCAGGACTTCTGGATAAGATGGCCATGGTATTTGGACAGATGGGTGACAACTCCGCATCCCGTTCCCATGCCATCTACAGTGGTCTTACACTGGCTGAGTATCTGCGGGATGAGAAGAAACAGGATGTGCTTCTGTTTGTCGACAATATATACCGTTATGTACAGGCTTATTCGGAGATCAGTGCCATGATGAACCGTATGCCCATCGAGAACGGTTATCCGGCAACCATCGAGATGAACGTCAGCGAGGTGGAGGAGCGTATTAACTCGACTCCTCATGGTTCCATCACATCCTTCCAGGCGATCTATATCCCGGCGGATGATGTGACGGACGAGGCGGTACAGACCATCATGCAGCATCTGGACGGACAGGTAGTACTGTCACGAAAGGTGGCAGAGAAAGGTCTCTATCCGGCCATTGACGTATTTGCAACCACATCAACTCTTATTGATCCGGAGAAGGTGGGCGAGCGCCACTATCATCTGGTGGAGGAGTCCATCCGTTATCTGGCACGTTATGAGGAACTGGAGGAGATCATCGCAGTTCTGGGTATCGAAGAGCTGTCCCAGGCGGACAAGGAGATCTTCTATCGTTCCAGAATGCTGAGAAACTACTTTACCCAGCCGATGTTCGTAGCGGAGAACTTCACTGGTATTCCGGGTGAGTTCGTAGCCATCGAGGATGTTCTTCAGGATGTGGAAGATATCCTGAATGGTGTCTACGATGACGAGGACGAGGCTGCATTCTATATGATAGGTAAATTCCATGGAAGAAAATAAAGAAAACAAAGAAGAAATGGCGATTCATGCCAGTGTGCTGAGTCTGTCCGGTGGTATGAAGACCTATGAAAATGTGTCTATGGTCCGGATCGTCAGCCGCGACTACAACATTCTGATTCTGAAGGATTATATGCCCACCATCGGTAAAGTAAAAGGCAGTGTACAGATCGTGGGGAAGGATATTATGGAGAGTCTGGATGATATCGAAGGATATTATGTATTCCGGCAGAATCAGTTCGAACTTTTGATAGAAGAGGATATGTATGTTAAATGATGCAATGCAGATAGTTCTGCAGTTCCGTGTATTTTTAATCGCAGCGATCATAGTGGCGCTGGCGATGGAGATAGCGCTGCTTTTTGGCACGAAGCACTTTGGATGGCAGAGAAAAAACCTGTGGATCTACCGTTTTTTCTTTGGCCTGACAAGGCCACAGTGCTGTTTTCTGGCAGCTTCCTGGCTCTGGCTGCTTTTTACGGCAACCAGTGCCCTCTTTGTCGTGGATATGCAGCTGTGCCATCTGGCGATGCTGCTTCTGTTGTCGGCGGCAAAGTTCACGGCCTGGAAGCGGATGCAGATGCTGCTTCGCGATTTATTTAACAGTGTATTGCTGTTTGCAGCGATGATGGCAGAAAATCTGCTGCATTCCTATCTGCTGGAGACACGTTTTCAGTTTCCGATTTTCATCATTCTGGGACTTCTGATTGTTTTCATCATTCTGTATGCGCTTTACTTTACCCTTCGCGATATGTATCTTCTTGCGAAGGATCGGGCGATGAACCGACCGGTGGCAGAAGAGAAACCGCCGCGTGAAGAAGATGCACCCGGAGAAGATGAAACACCGGAAAATGGAACGGATGAACCCAATCAGACAGCGGATGAAAAGACAGACGGCGACAGCAGACCAAAGCGAAAGAGAAGAAGGCGGAAAAGACAGAACCAGAAAAAACGGCTGTTTTATAAAAAAGGAACAGAAACAGGAGGTGACAGGCAGTGAAAGAAAAAAGAAATCGAAAGTTGAGAATCAATTATGGAGGCAAAATTCAGCTTCAGAAGCTGCTGTTTCTGATTCCTATTGTGATTATTATCCTGGTATTTATTATGTACCGGGAGGCAGGCGCGTATCGGGCGGAGGAGAAATTGTATACCTATATGGGAGAGGTTCAGACGGAATATCCGGAAGGAACCAAATTCCAGCGGACCGATGATGCTACATATCTGAAAAACGCCGGTGGCCAGAGCATCAGTTCGAGACCTCTCTATATGGGAAGTGACGATAAGATGCTTCTTCCGGTGCCTTATGCCTGGGTACAGATGAATGTGGGAAATGCCGCGATGTACCGCCTGGAGACTTTCTCCACCGCAGATATCAGCACCGGTTCCGTCGTACTTAAAGATCAAAAAGATGTCCGGGAAGGTGCAGGCGGTTTTCTCTTTGACGGGGAAGGAACCTATATCTTTCTGGAGCCGGCTGAGATTGACTGGGAGGATGATTCCATCGAAGTGCCGGCCATGTCATTTGCAGTGGTACAGTATGGACAGACGCTGAATCTGCATGTGTACGGTGAAGATTCAGCCCGTTTGATATCCATCAATGAAAAAGAAGTGAAAGCATCCTTCAAAAATGGAGGATCAGTGAATCTTGGAACCAACAAGCTGTGGCTTCCGAACGGAACCTGGCTGCTTCTGTTTACAAAACCGGAGCTGCTTCCAAGAATCAATGAAATGAAGTAAGGGGGAGCAGAGCCTTGAAACGAATCATTGCAGCGATAGCAGTTCTTTTATCGGTTATGTGTTTTGCATACGCATACCGGCTGCAGGTACTGGGCATGATCCAGACAGATGTGGTGGCGGTAAGTGACCGCAATCTGGCTAAAACCCTGCAGAAAGGTGCCGACGGTGATAAAGAGCCGGATCCGGTTACCCTGGAGAAGTTCCGGGCCGGTGACACGGTATACCGCCGGGGCAACAATCTCTATCTGGGCCCGAAGAAAGAACGGATCCAGGGAGAATATCCGTTTTATACCGGTGATGGTACCGGTATCTGGTATTTTCAGGCCACAGGAAGCCTGATGACCGATGATTTTATGGAATATGAGCCTTATGCTGGCCTGTTTGTCAGTGACGGTACGGCCTTTGATGACGAAGGTGTAGGCCAGGATGAGGATACATATATATTTGCAAAGTTAAACAATGGTCTGTATATGAATACAGTTCCGATCACGATCCGGAGCAACGGGCTAGACCATGCCCTGCGCCTTGGATCGCTCATTTGTTTTCGGGAAGATGACCTCTCTGCTTATGGATACGCAGGGGAGCGTCTGGTTTATTCCGATCTGAAGAATCTTGGATCTGCGAAGGTTGTGATCCGAGATAATACTTACGATTATCATTCCTTCGTAAGACTCATCGGTGCAGTCCACGACCCCTCTGAGTCGGCGGCAAGAGACGAAAAGCCGGAGGAGACTATGGCAGCAGAGGAAGGAATCCGCAGCGAAGCCGATAGACATACCGGTTCCGGACAGTCAGAAGGTGATGGAGCAGAAGAGATGGAAACAGAGGACGGGGACGACTCATCAAAGGATGGCTCCGGAACCGATGGCAGCGGCTTTGAAGATACGGATGAACTTCTCGAAAATACACCGGAAGAAGAAAATGACAGCGATACCGTTTTCTCCAGTGAAGAACTGGATGCAGAAGGTGCCAATCAGCCTAACGAAGGAGATTCCTTCCAGGGAAATGGTGAGTCAGTCAGCCTTCCTAATGCCGGAGGAGGCAGCGGAGACGGTTCTGGTTCTTCTGGTTCCGGTAATACACAGGGAAGCGGTTCCAGCAATGGAAGCAGTGAGTCAAATTCCGGTGATCATTCCGGCAGTGAAAACGGCGGCAGCTCCGATTTTGATCACGGTGGTACCCAGGGGGGAACCGGTGCCGGAGGCGGAAGCAGTGCTGGAGGCGGAAACAATAACAGTACCTCCGGAGGCGGCGGAACCGGTGATGATATGGGAACCGGCGGCGGTGATCACGGCGATTCGGAAAGCGGCGGAAGCACCAACGGTGGTCACGGAAGCAGCGGTAATACCACAGAAAGCGGCGGTACCAGCGACGGCAACGGCTCCAGCCATGGAAATGTCCGAAAACCAGTGGTTTCTTTCACAAATGCAAAAGCAGATGTATATAATGTATACGGCGACCTGGAGATCCAGGATCCGGATATGCGTCTGAAACGTGTAGTGCTTCGTGTTTACGAAGAAGAGAATGGTCAGGAGAAGAAACTGATTACCCGAAAGAACTTTAAAGCAAGAGGCAGTATTAAGATTCCGAACGTAAAACCGGATACCAGTATTCTGGTACAGGGTACCTTTGTCTGGTTAAATAAAGATGGGGTGAAAGAGACAGAGGAGTTCATGGAAGATATTCCGCTTCATACTCTTTCGCTGGATCATCTGGCACCCTACACCTTCAGCAAGGAACAGGCAGTTGATTTCTATGCAGATAAGATTAAGATTCCCAATATGCAGATGACCAGCAGCCTTCCATCTGACATGCTTTATATAGCCAGAGGCAGCGTGACGGTCCTGAAAGACGGAAAAGCAGTGACGGATGAACCACTTGCGCTGGCAGGTACGGATATCCGAAGCCTTCGTATGGGCCAGAAAACAACCTGGAACTCAGATGCAGTACTTAAATCCGGCACGAATTATACCTGGGAACTGAAGCTGACAGACCGTTTCGGCAATGAACTTCCGTGTACGAACCCGGAGGAGCAGAAGGGAAGCGCCTGGACCAGTTACCGGGCACCGACCGCTTCGGTTTCCCTGATCACGAATGCAGTCGGCAAACAGCAGATGCGTATCTCCATCGTGAATGAAGATAAACAATATATCAATCTTCGGGACGGATATATCGTGCTCTGCGATCCGCAGACCGGAGCAGAGCTTTCTATGTTTGAACAGGTCGGTGATGATCCGGCTACCAAGATTCGCAGAAAAGTAGATCTGAGCCAGGATATGCTGACAGAGATACTGGGGGATCTTCCATCCGGACGCAATTTCCGTATGGAGATCCATGGAACCTACGATCTGAAGGATACAGAACCGGCAACAGCAACAGAAAATGCTTTGATAGGACAGACCACCTTCTACACAGCGTCTATCTCAAATCTTGGTAAAGCAGCCTATGAGCTTACAGTTCCGGAAGACAGCATCACAGCGTCTTCTGCGACTGCACGGTTCCATCTGACCAGCAATACCAATGAGCAGCTGATTCAGCTGATGTCACGGATCAAGGTGGTACTCTCTAATACAGAGACCGGAAGCAGGGAAGTGGAGCTGAACCGCTCTGAATGGATGAACAAGAAAATTGCACAGCTGAACCGGGATGGAGAAGCATATGTGCTGACAGATGCTATCCCGGAGGTCGGTATTCCCCAGGTGGTACTCCATTATCTGGGAAATGACCCGGAAGGCACCAGTGTGTGGGATGCAATCTGTGCTTATGCCACCGTGGAAGTGCGGTATCCGAAGGGAAAATTTAAATCAAAAACCAAGTATGACGTAAGTATTCAGACTACAGTAACCCAGGCCAGTGATGAATACGATGTCAGTGCAGCTGTTACGAAGGCTGGATTCCAGACACTGAAAAAATCTCCACAGATTCAGTGCGGAGAGCTTTTGGTTATCTCGGATTTTGCAGAGCTTTACAACTTCCGGATAGATGATCCGGACGGCACGGTGACAGATGGAAGAATCAATATGCGTCTGTATGCCGGAGAGCGTCTGGTAGACAGCCGTATCATAGAGACAAACCGTACCTACAGTGCAGATAATACATCCGATGAAGATCTGATGATTTTCCGGAACCTGACCAATAACATGAGTTATACCATCGGTTTTTATGCATCCGAGTATAATGAATATTTTGATGATTCCCGGAAAGAAGAGAACTATGAGTTACCGAAGGAAAACTGGCTGAAGTTTACAACCGGTGCCGGAATCAGCGGTAAGATGGAACTTCGTGACCTGTCAGAGCCGGAGAATAACGCCCAGACAGCTGCGATCCGGGTGATTTTCAAGGATCCGGAGAGCGATCTTTTAAAGAGTTTCACAGGTGACGAAAAGCCGGAGTATCTGCTGGAGTACCGCAAGGTACAGGGACTGGATGTATCAGATGCAGAGCTTGCGGAGGCAGAGCCGGTAACGGAGCACCACGAGCTTGAGGTCACGGATGGTTCCATCGAGCAGGTTGACCAGGTGTTTAATTACAGTGTCGATCTCTTCACAACTTATGAGATTCGCCTTTTGGTGGAGGTTAAGGGACATAAGGTCCAGCTGGGCCGGGTGAAGTTTGAGACGGGTGAGAAGATCTACACCATCTCAAAAACCGATGACCTGAAACTTTTAAGTCAGCATAAAGATAGCAAATTTATTGTCTTAAATGATATCACGAGTACCGGAACCGGTGGTTATACTGGTTCTGACACGGAACCGTTCAATGGTCACCTGGACTTCCAGGGCTATACCCTTACCTGGAATACAACGGGAAGTTCCCGGTTGTTTAGCACTCTGGGCGGCCGAGGCATCGTGGAAAATCTGGAACTTAAGTATACCGGTGTGGCATCTGGACGATCAGGTGTGTCCGGGCTTGTTTATGATAACTACGGAACTGTTCGCAATATCATTGCTCATGTAGAGTTTAAGGGACGTTTTCCGATTTATCATGGTGGAATCGTCTACAACAACCGGCGGAGCGGTGTCATCGAGAATTTTGCCGTGGAACTTCCGGCCAATGGCCAGTATGTAGGAATCGGTTCCGGCGGCGTGACGCGAGGCAATGAAGGAATCGTCCGCAACGGTTATGTCTATGGAGGAAGCCTGATCACAGGAAGCGGTGTGTATGGAGGCGAGATGGGAAGCCGTTCCTCGAACGGATGTATCACCGGATCCAACTCCGGAACCGTGTATAACTGCTTCACCTTAAGCCAGGTGCAGATCGAAGAGGGAACCAGTATGAATACGGTCGGCCTGGCGGTTGGTTCCAACTCCGGCCGCGTCCGGAATGTGCTTTCAGTGGGTGATATCTATAAGTATGGATTCGAAGATTATAAGCAGACCGATCTGGAACCCTTCACACTTTACGGCGGAACCGTCGGATACGGTGCCGGTATTGTGCAGGACACCTATATCCTTTCAGAGCGGGGCGAGACCTATGGAAAGGATGGTAATGCAGTCTATAAGACGGCAGAACCTATCGAGACCCGTACGCTGCGTTCTGCTTCCTGGCATGAAAAGTGCTTTAACAGTGAGGGTGCCTTCGAGGTAGAGAACATGATCAAGGCGGGCTATTACCCGCGCCTGAACCTGCCGGATTCCCTGAAATCCAAGCAGGATCTCATCGGTCTTCCACTGGTGGGCATCAGTTCCTATCCGGATATCATCAGTAGTGAGGTAACAGAGACGGGAACGGATGATCAGGGCCGTGATTATGCCCTGGTGAACCTGGAGTTCTATAATCCCAATGGTTATGAGATCACCGGCCTGGATGTGAAAGGCCTGACGGCAGAGATTCAGGAGGGACAGGGAGCAACCGAAACCAGCTACAAGGTAACGGTAAAGCTGATGGAGCCGACGATTTTCCGTTCCGCCTATACCGTTACCCGGGTTTACTACCGCGGGGCAGGTTCCCTGACGATCAACCAGTACGATTATACAAATCGATCCATTCTGGCCAGCTTCTTTAAGCCTATCAGCAAATTAAGCGAATGGAAGACCATCAAGGATGATTTGGCTGGAAACTACAGGCTGAAAAATGATATTGATTTTTCGGGTTCCTACAGTGATGATGTGCGTATCCGCGGTACCTTTACCGGTACTCTGGACGGTGATGGCCATACACTGAAGAACCTGCAGGAGATTCAGTACGGTTCGGTCTTTGAGACTATCAGTAAGGGAACCATCGAGAACCTGACGGTGGAGGGCCTGAAACTGTCATCAAACCATCAGTCAGCAACTCTTCGAACCGGATTTGCCGGTACTATGAAGGATTCCGCTTCCATGGATCATGTCTTTGTGGTTGGAACGGCTGGATATGACACCGTAGATGTATATGGATACGGTGGAGTACTGGCAGGAGAGATGAATAATGTCTCCATCACAAACTGCGGTGTCCGTGACATGGAACTTGTGAGTCAGGAGATTCAGAAGAATACCCTGTATCTCGGCGGACTGGCAGGTTCTCTCAGTTCAACGAATGTTGCAAATTCTTATGTACAGGGAACTACCATCACGGCAGATGCCGGATATACGGCAGCCGGTATCGGCGGACTGGCAGGTGTACAGGGCTCTGGATCTCCGATTGAAAATGTCTATGTCCAGGGAAGCATTCACACCAGTTTCCAGAATGCAGGCGGTATCGCCGGAACCTCTGGTTCCCCTATCAAGAAAGTCTGGAGCTATGTGGACATCAACAGTATCTCAGACAATCTGGGCGGTATCGTCGGAAAGCTGACAGCCCAGGTTTCTCTTGAGAGTCTCATATCCCTTGGCAATATATATACCACCAGCTCCAATACAGGTGCATCTGGTGCTGTCCAGCGTATCGTCGGTACATCCGGTATCTACCGGTATACCACCAGAAGAACAGTGGGTTACAGCGGACAGCTTCTGGGTAAAGAAGCACCGGCGGCAGAGCTTCGGGATGTAAACCGACTGTCTTCTCTTGCAGAACTCTGGACGAAGGTTCCATACCGCGATTATGCGGTGCTGGGTGCCTCCTTTGACTTAAACGGAAGGCAGAGCGGCGAAGTCTGCACGGCGGAGAACGGAGTACTTCCGATGCTGCTTGATACAGAGGGTGCACTCCTTGCATACCAGGAGCCGGTGAGCCTTCCGGATCCGTCCCTTGCCCTGAAAGCAGAGGGAATGAAGGATGAGACAACCGGAATCTACAGTGTGCGTCTGACGGTCGATGGGTTTTATGATAAGCCGAACCAGAAAACACTCTATGAGGTGACGAAGGCGGAGGCACCGGGACTGGTGCTGCTGCCGGAGGCAGAATCAGCACCGAAGGATGAGATCAACCCGGACGGAAGCCTGATTCGAACCTATGAAAAGATAGGAATCGAGTCTTATCTGGACAGCTACCAGGTGACAGTTACCCTTCAGAAGGCAGAGGGAGGTGCCAAACAGGTTCTGACCGCACCGCTTTCCTTTGGAAGCACTCCGCTGTATCACGATATTGCAGATGCACAGCAGTTTAAAGACGTGATGACAAAATATGGCCAGAATTATGAGAACTTCCGTATCACGGGAGAGATCGATCTGAGCCAGGTTTCGGATGTACCTTTGAACTTAAAGATAAACCGTCTGGTGGGAGCTGGTTCGGGCCATACGATTTCAAACCTTTCCTACCAGATTCAGAGTCAGGGACAGTCTCTGTTCCAGGTTCTGACCGGTACCATGGAAAATCTGACATTTAAGGATATGACGGTTACTTCCGCATCCTCATCAACGGTCAGCGGTGGTGAAAACGTCGGCCTTATCAGTATCAACCAGGGCGAGATCCGCAATACCTCTTTTGAGAATATCGCGATCACGGCCCCGTCAAGAAGCCAGAAAACGGGACTCATCGGAACTAACATGGGTACGGTGAAGAATGTGAATCTGAAAGATATCCGCATCACGGTAACCAGTTCCTATGCCGGCGGTCTCTGCGGCTTCGCAGCATCCGGCCGGATCGAGGACATCACAGCGACCGGCACGCTGGATCAAAACGGAAACTATCAGTACCGCATCGCAGGCGGAGAAGGCAATTCCGGTGGTCCGAGCCATATTGG
>NZ_FR895096.1:12906-14386 GCF_000434655.1 Clostridium sp. CAG:43
CGTCTGGAAGGAGAGGCAGAGCATCTGTCAGCCGATGGCATCCAGGTAATCGGAACGACCTATGTCGGCGGCCTGATTGGCATAACCAAGGATCCGGCAGGATCCCTCACTTATTATGGGTATCGTCTGGGCCGGCGTACGGCTGAGAGTGACGAGGATCCGGCTTACCGTGGTGCCAGAACCGGAACGAACAAGGATGCAGTCGGCAGTGAGATCATCCGCAATAGAATTAAAGGTTATCAATATGTCGGCGGTCTGTTCGGATATCAGGGCCAGAGCACAGAAAATATTATCTACTGTGAGATTTATAACAGTGATATAGAATGCAATTATGAGAGTGCAGGTTCTTACGCCGGTGGAGGCAGCTGGAACTATCCGAAATATCTCATCAGCGAGGATAATAAGGTTTCCTCCATGATGAATTGTGCCGGTGGTGTATCTGGTGAAGTGGGAGATGGCTATAATATGCTGATCAACCACGTGACGGTCAGCGGCTCAGATTATATCGGCGGTGTTTACGGAAAATATCCGAACACGAATACCAATAGCGCATTGGTTGAGAATTCCTCAATCAGCGGTTCCAGCTATGTGGGAGGATATTCCGGTTATCAGAATCCAAATTATACAAGTAGATTTACCAATATTGGTGTGTACAAGACTGAAATTAAAGCAACAGGAAACTATGCCGGAGGCCTCTTCGGAATGGTACGGCCGCATTCTATCCAAAAGTGTTTTGTCAGTAAGGTGGATGTTTCGGCGAATGCCTATGCCGGTGGTCTGGTGGGAGATCTTTACTGCGGAGATATTTTTGGAAATATTATCAATGCGAATGTAACAGCAACACTTGGAGCCGGTGGTGTGTCCGGAAGAATGTTCAGTTTGGGATACTTTGCATCTGCACCAAGTTCCTATCCGGACACCCGGGTAAAACGGACGATTGTAACAGGTACAGTTTCCGCATCTTCCGATCGTGCCGGCGGTCTGACCGGAGAGTTTGTACGTGGTGATGACCGATACAGTGCAGATGGTGTTTTGATTACAGAAGCACCAGAGGAGATGACTCCGGATCGCTTCAAAGCGAATCTGCTGGCGCTGACATCGGTTTCCAGCGGCAGTACATCTGTTGGCTGGATGGACTTCAATACAAGCACCGGTTTAGCAGATGCAGGGCAGATGGACAGTTCCTATATCTGGGACGGTATGAAGCTGATTCGAAATTCAGCGGAAAGTCTGGCCGGAAATGCCTTTAAGGACACTGAGCTACAGACAAAGACAGGACTTGCTCTGACAACATCTGCGAAGATGGCTCTCTCAGGTTCAAATAATGAGAGTCCGTACCATAACATCACCAGTCCGGATATGTCCTACTGGTCTGAGGAAGACTTAGAAAAGGGCATTATGCCTTACTCAAAAGCAACTGACGGGCTGGAGATTCTTAAGAGTGAGACAGAGTCTATCGAGGGGAAAGGCACTCTTTCCA
>NZ_FR895096.1:14405-21086 GCF_000434655.1 Clostridium sp. CAG:43
CATGAAGGCAATCGGAGCCGGTATTCCGATTCCACAGGGCGGAGTGACGACACTGGCCATGACGGAAGGCGAGCTTCCGGGCCTGGAGGTTTATGCCTCCGGTGCAGGCAGCATCAACCTGGAATTTGACCGGGATGTGACGAAGGATGCAGAAGCCGGTATCGGCATGCGTCCGGTTGTGGATGAAGAGGATGCGTCCGCGGATGACTCTTCAAGCGAAGCACAGAAACCGGCAGCGGGAACAGAAAACGGAGATACATTATACGATATGGATGCCGATTTTGCCTATGGAGACACGGAGGCAGCGGTACCAGAGTACCGGGTACGGATTCTCTCTGGCCAGGATGTTCTGGCTGATGAGGCTATCACCGGTCGTGTGATGACATTCTCTTATGATTATCAGACACCTCTGACGGCAGAGGTAACCGACGGAGTTAAATCAGAGGAATATGAGATTGATCCGGATGAATTGGCACACAGTGTTATGGTAAACGGGGATTCCTGGTATTACCTGACCGCCGGAGGCGCAGGCACTCCGGAAGGTGTGAAAGCCGGAGAGTATATCCATCTGTTTAACGGATGTGCTCTGGATCTGGATGGCAATATCATCGATCTGGAGAGCGGAAGTATCATCGGAACAGCCGGTTCCAACGGTGAAAAACTGGATACAGTACCTCTGTATGACTGGGACTATGCAGGTTATGAACTGCAGGTATACAAGAACTTTACCTTGTCAGCAGAACCGATGGCTCTTTCGGAGGAGGATTCAGAAGAGGCATCCGTGCTTCCATATCAGGCGATTGTCAAGAATGGTGAGCTGAGTCTCTACAATGCACAGAATCCGGTTTCACCGGATGGCTGGATCATCGACCACTATCAGGACGAGTCCTTTATGACGGTTCTGGGAGAGGACGGAAAACTGGCTGACATCGGCAAAGACGAGATCAAGCTTCCGAATGGCTTCCAGAATGCTTCCATCGGTGAGATTTCCAACACGGCATATGCCGACGCACCGATAGTGGTTGGACGCTATAATTCTGGCAAGGTCTTCGCATTCAACTACCTGACCGGTGAAAATCTGGAAGTAGTTCAGAATGATGAGGATGTGGTCAATCTGGTTGATTTCGCAAAACAGTGGATCTCCGATAAGACCGACAGTATGTTCAAGAGTGCCCGCTCCAGCTATCTGGCAGCAACGGATCTGGGCAATAAGGTTGATTTAAATGAGGTGAAGAACCTGTACGACGGTACCAATGGAACCGGAACGGAGAACTCCATCGCAGGAGTCCTCCGCGGCAATACAGCAGGAGGTGCCGGCGGTGATGCGGGACAGTCGGATTCCGGTGTCCGCTCGAATGAGCAGAAAGAAGCCGGAGACGGCAATGGAACGGCTGGCGGCACGACGGCTGCGAATACGGTTCAGACCGGAGAAGCCGGGGACGGCGGCGATAAGACTGGTTCAGAGACAGGAGCAAAGAAGAATGGCGTCCAGAGTTCGAAGAACGATGGGGCAGACCTGGATGATTCGGAGGATGCAGACGAGGCAGAAGATGCGGAGGACGCAGACGAAGAAAGCTCCAAGTCGAAGAAGTCTTCTAAGAGCAGCAGTGTGAAGAAGGCCAGATCGCTCAGAGCGAAGAGCAATGCTTCGAATTCAGAAAATGAGTCCCCGGAGTCCGAGTCCCTGAAGAAGGAAACTTCTAAGAGTGACTCCAGGACGCAGAGTGATTCTGAGAAGGATTCGCAGGCTGCGGTACAGTCTGGAGAAGGCGTCAAGGCAGCCCTTGATGGCACACAGACGGATGTAGAGAAGAGTGCGGACAGAAAGACCGGCACGGGTCCGGCAGGTGATACAGCTGCCGAACGTGAGAAGGCTGGAACCGGCGGGCGCAGCGGTCAGGCCGGAGAAGCTGGAAATGGTGCAGAGCCGAGCGGAAGCGAGGCAGGCGCAGCAGATCAGGGCGGAACGGAAGCCGGGGCAGCCGGAAGCGCTGGCGCAGGTCAGAGCGGAACAGAGGCAGGCGCAGCAGGTCAGGCTGGTGCAGAAGCTGGGGCGGCTGGAGATGCTGCATCGGGTCAGACTGGAATATCCGGTCAGAGTGGAATGGAGGCAGGCGCAGCAGGTCAGGCTGGCGTAGACGCGAATGCGGCTGGAAGTGCTGCATCGGGCCAGACAGGTACGAAACTTGGAACAGACAAGGTAGCAGCGGCGATCAGCAGCCATGATGCAGAGCGCACGAAAGAGGCGTTAAACAGCAGCTGGCTTCCGGTTTACGATGCGGCGAGCGGCGAATACAAGCTTTACAATGCAGGCGAACTTCTCTCCTCGAATGGCGGAGTGGTCTTAAGTGCAGAGGAAAAGATGGAGGCACTGTCCCGCCAGGGCATCAATGTGAACTACGGACAGGTCAATGCCGGAGCACACCACACGGATTCCGAGAATCGGGGCTTCAAGATTCTGGGCGGTATCGCGGCAGCGATCCTGCTGATTCTGGGCAGCTTCTGGCTTCGCAGAAGAAATGCAAAGTAAAATGAGTCAATTTATAAAGTGACAATCTGCTTTCTGGATGGAACTGCAGTTTCAGTCAGGAAGCAGATCTGGTAAGTCAGGCTGCCTGGTAGCAGGTGGCCTGATTTACAATCAGGAACTGTGGGATTTCCGGTGGTTCGAAGAAAGATGGAAATGAGAAGGGCAGAAAAGGAGTGAGGAGGGAATGGTGATGAAAGGTCATACATCTCATGTGAAGGGACATCGGATTGTCCGGTCGGTATGCGGTATGCTGCTGGCGTTCAGTATGATGTTTTTTCATACCGGCTATACAGGCTATGCCGATGATGACGATGTCGAGATCAAGAAAGTGACAATCAATATCAAATCTGATATCACGAAAGAGGATTCCGATGCGATTGAGGTGAATTGTTCAGGAGAGGGATTCACTTACGATGGCTTTGAGACGATCATTCCAAATGGAAATAGCTGGAATGCTTCGGAATATCCGAGAATTATCGTGACGCTGGAGGCGGACGAGGGCTATAAGTTTAAAAAGAGCAGCCTGAGAGTTAATGTAAAAGGCGATGTGTATAAGGTTGTCAGCAAGAAAAGCACGAAGGATGAATTAAAGGTAACGGTGGATCTGGAGCCATACGGCGGTAAAATCGGTGCGCCGGTCAACCCGCACTGGGGCGGCACGACCACGGCTTCCTGGCAGAAGGGCTACCGGGCAACTTCCTATATGATAGTATTAAAGCGGGATGGACGTACGGTGACCTCTGCAGAAACGACGTCTACCAGCTATGATTTTTATGATTACATGGAAGGTGGACAGAAATATACGTTCAGCGTGGTATCGAAAAACGGAAAGCGGAAGAGTGTTGCGGTCACATCCGATGAGACAACCTACAGCGATCCGGGCGGCGAGCGCTGGATCCGGGGAAAGCGCGGCTGGTGGTACCGCTACGCGGATAATTCTTACCCGGCAAACGGCTGGTATCAGCTTAGCTGGAATGGTGTTACCTCCTGGTATTATTTCAATGCCAAAGGTTATCTTCTCCAGAACCAGATTACCCCGGACAATTATGTAGTAGGAGCCGACGGCGCCTGGATCGAGAACCCGACCCAGGAACAGCGGACGCTGGCGGAGAATAAAGGCAGAGTGCCGAAAAAGACCGAAGAGGAGTGGGTGGCTGACTGGTAAAGCTGTGGCTGGTTCATCTGATAGAAGGATGAAGGCGATTAAGCATCAGCTATGGTGTGGAAATATAAAAAAGAGGCTGTCGTTAAGCGAAAAACGGCTTTCCTGTTTATTTAGCAGGGAAGCCGTTTGTGCGTATGCGACAGCTTTTTTATTTCATAGAAAGTATGTCCAATGAGGCAGAAATGTTTTACAGGAAATTAAACATGATTTAGGGCAATCCCGATTAGGCGATTGACCTGGTCAGCCATGAACAATGGAATATTTAACATATCCCCATCCAGTTTCAAGTTATCAAGAGAAAAACGCACCCGCAGTTTGACTTTATCCGGGAACAATTCTTTAAATTTTTTAATACTTTTACTGGTTGTATTGGTTTCAGCTTTTACTTCGATCGGGAAAATATCATTTTCCCGCTGAATAAGAAAATCTACCTCATAAGGAGGATTGGTTTGTGTCCAGTAACGGGGAACAACTTCAAATTGTGTAATTAAAGTCTGGAGCACAAAGTTTTCGGTTAATGCCCCTTTAAATTCAGTAAATAGGCGGTTTCCTTCGGCAAAGGCGCTGGGAGATAATTGGGATAGACGCCGAAGAAGACCTACATCTACAAGATAAATTTTAAAAGCGGATATATCATCATAGGCGGACATTGGAAGACCGGGAGCTGTGCTGCGGTAAATTTTGTGCACAAGACGGGCATCTACCAGCCATTGCAAGGCATCTTCGTATTCGCGGGCACGGGCGCCCTCTTTAATCACTTTATAAATAAATTTTTTGTTTTCCTTTGCAAGCTGGGACGGGATAGATTTCCATACCATAGAAATTTTCGGAAACTCTCGGACGTCCGGATGTTTGGCAAAATCGCGTTCATAAGCGTCAATGATGGCAGAAAGAGAGTCCTGCATGGCGTTGACATCCCGGGCTTCTGTCCACATCAGGACAGATTCAGGCATACCGCCGGTAATATAGTACATTTTCAGCTTTTCATAAAGTGGGTTAAAAAAAGCATCGGGGATTGGTTCCAGCGTATCTATCTGTTCCAGATAGGCGGCTAGATTATCATCTCCATTTGCAAGTAGAAATTCAGTAAAAGTCATCGGGTCAATCTGCAGGAAATTAACTTTTCCAACTGGAAAAGAAGACGGCTTTGCAAGCGCGATACCGAGCAGAGAACCGGCGCAGGCAATGTGATACTGCGGTGCATTTTCACAAAAGTATTTCATAGAATTGATTACATTCGGGCAGTCCTGAACTTCGTCGAAAATAATCAGGGTTTTTTCAGGTAAAATTTTCTGGCCGCTTGCCAGCATCAGATTTTGCAGGAGGCGGTTCACATCTTTCGTAGTTTCAAAAAATTGTTTATATTCTTCATTTTCATCGAAGTTAAAGTAGGCGGTGTTTTCATAAAAGCGTCGTCCAAATTCTTTTAAGATCCATGTTTTTCCGACCTGACGGACGCCTTTTAAAATCAGAGGCTTGCGGTAAGGGGAGTTTTTCCAGTTTAATAATTGATTCAGTATCAAACGTTCCATATTAGTTATACTCCTTTATAGAAAGACGGTGATTGATTCTACAAGCTTATTATATGCTTTAGATGAGAAAATAACAAGAAGGATCACATAAATACACATAAAAACGTGATTTTTATCACACTTTTATATATATTTATGTGACTGCAACGGCTTGCGTGAATGAGAGATTTTGACTGTGTCATATTCTGGTTTAAGAAGAAGGGAGACGTTTTCTGGGCACGTATGCGAGAACGGTAACTGGAGACGGCAGAAGTATGGAAATGCAAGTCTGTCTTTATTGACAGAACCTATGAAATACGGTAGAATCAACCTTAAAAAAGAGTAATCCCCTATAAGGGGAGATAGGAGTTGAGTTTTTTGAGTTCTGGTGATGGGATACAGCTATTGATTTTGATACTGCTGCTTTTGATGTCGGCTTTCTTTTCTTCTGCGGAGACGGCGCTGACGACGGTCAACAAGATCCGGGTGCGGACGCTGGCGGAGAATGGCGATAAGCAGGCAGAGTATGTATTAAAGATCATAGAGGATCCGAGTAAAATGCTGAGTGCGATTCTGATCGGCAACAATGTGGTAAACCTGTATGCGTCTTCTCTTGCGACGGTTCTTGCCACCCACATCTGGGGCAACAAGATCGTAGGGATTGCGACGGGCATTCTGACGCTTTTGATCCTGATATTCGGCGAGATCACGCCGAAGACGGTGGCGACGATACAGGCTGAGCGGATTGCATTTCGGTTCGCCAAAATCATTTATTATATCATGACGGTGCTGACACCGGTCATTTTTGTGGTCAACCAGCTCTCGTTTTTAGTGTTGAAGCTGCTTCGTGTGGATGTGAAGGCAAAGGGCGAGTCCATCACGGAGGATGAGCTGCGGACGATCGTGGAGGTCAGCCACGAAGAGGGCGTCATCGAGTCCGAAGAGAAGAAGATGATCAACAATGTGTTTGATTTCGGGGACGCCGTGGCGCGCGATGTCATGCTTCCGAAAGTCAACATGACGTTTGTGGACGTGGATGCGACGTATGACGAGCTGATGGAGGTATTCCGCAGTGAGAAATACACGCGTTACCCGGTCTATGAGGAGACGACGGACAATGTCATCGGTGTTCTGAACATCAAGGATATTTTCTTAAAAGGCGGGGAAGAGGGCTTTTCTGTCCGGAAATATTTGCGGAAACCTCTCTATACATATGAGTTTAAGAAGGTTGCTGAGCTGATGCGCGAGATGCGGAAAGTGGCGATCAGCATCGTGATCGTGCTCGACGAGTACGGTTCGACGGTCGGTCTTATCACGCTGGAAGATATGCTGGAGGAGATTGTCGGAGATATCCGGGACGAGTACGATGGAGACGAGGAAAAATCCATTCAGCGCATCGCCCCGCGGGAATACATGGTAGATGGTTCGGTCAAACTCGACGATCTGGATGAACGCCTGAATTTGGAACTCCAGTC
>NZ_FR895096.1:21123-24723 GCF_000434655.1 Clostridium sp. CAG:43
TTCCATCGGCGGACTGGTGATCGGACTTTTGAACCATCTTCCACAGGAAAAAGAAGAGGTTGTGGTGGAAAACGTCCGCCTCGTCGTTGAATGTGTGGATAAGAACCGGATCGATAAGATTCATCTGTACCTGTTAAGCCCGTCGGAGGCGGCGTTAGCTAAACATACCGCCGATGGTGCCGCTTCCGGCGCAGAGGGCGAAGGAAAGCAGCAGGGATGAGGCAGTCTCCTTGAGGGACTGTCGGATCGCAAAAGACAGGGCTAGAAAAATAAGAAAATAAAGGGCGCCGGCGCAGAATCCCCAGAGGAACCGGCGCCTTTTTGCTTTCTTCCCGGCGCTAAGCCCCGCCAGGAAGCAGGCGAGAATGTAGATGCCGCGCACTCCTAGCGTGATTTCCTTTTCACCCCACTGAAAACGGTACATCCCAAACGCGAGCAGAAGCAGAAAGACAGCAGTTGCCGCGTAGGAGAAGAGGGAAGAACGGAGCAGAATCTGGATAGCTGATTTTTCCATGATAAAATACCTGTGTGCATTTTTTTTCTATTCATATGAGCAAAGAAGGACAAATATGCCTGCAGAATGAAACACTGTTACAAACAAGCGTTACTGTTCACGCATACGTGCCCAGTAACGGAATTTGCCGTGGCTTCGCATTTAAATACGGCAAATTCCTGCTGCCACCACGTTTTCTTACGGCACTTTCGGTTTCAAAAGTGCCTACCCGTGAACAGTTCCAAAAAAGCCGGAATCTGTGAGAAACACGGTAAATTGAAATGCTTGCACAAGTGGGCAACATATGATATAATCTGTAGGACTTTATATACTAAAAAAATGAAGGAGGACATAGAGATGAAACACGTAAAGACACTGAGCGCAAGCACACTGAAGAACAGCATGAAGAAAGGCGGCTGCGGCGAGTGCCAGACATCCTGCCAGTCTGCATGTAAGACATCCTGTACTGTAGGTAACCAGAGCTGCGAGAACCAGAACCGCTAATTGGCAGTACAAAACAAATGAGGCGTTTTCTGATAAATCAAAGCTTTTCATGAGTGGGAGAGCTGGAGTTTGAGAAAACGCAGAGTTGACACAGGGAGGCAGACAAGACGGAGCGCGGTCCGAGGAGAGGACTGCATATGTTCCGGGTTGTCTGCCTGCCTATGTCTTATAGAAGGAGAAAGACAGTGATTCATCAGTATATAAATAATGGATATTATATCGTACTGGATGTCAACAGTGGCTCCGTCCATTCGGTCGATCCGCTTCTGTACGATGTGATTTCCTTTTTATCGGAGCGGATTCCGGACAGCGAGAAGCCGTTTCAGATTGCCCAGTCCCTGAAAGACGAGACGGCGGCAGCATTAAAAGAGAAATACAGCCAGGAAGAGATCAGAGAGGCGTTTGAGGACATTCAGGAGCTCATCGATCAGGAAGAACTCTTTACCGCTGACATTTACAAAAACTTCGTTATGGATTTCAAGAAGCGCCAGACGGTTGTCAAGGCACTCTGCCTGCATATCGCGCATGACTGCAACCTTGCCTGTCAGTACTGCTTTGCAGAAGAGGGCGAGTATCATGGACGCAGAGCGCTGATGACCTTTGAGGTCGGAAAGAAAGCGCTGGATTTCCTGATTGCCAATTCTGGAAACCGCCGGAACCTGGAAGTCGATTTCTTTGGCGGCGAGCCGCTGATGAACTGGCAGGTGGTTAAACAGTTAGTCGAGTACGGACGTTCCCAGGAAGAGGCGCACAACAAGAAATTCCGTTTCACACTGACCACCAACGGCGTTCTGTTAAACGATGAAATTATGGAATTCTGCAACCGCGAGATGGCAAACGTCGTGCTCAGTCTGGATGGACGAAAAGAGGTCAACGACAAGATGCGCCCATTCCGCAACGGAACTGGAAGCTACGACCTGATCGTGCCGAAGTTCCAGAAATTTGCAGAGAAGCGCGGAGACCGCGATTATTTCGTGCGTGGTACCTTCACACACAACAACCTGGATTTTGGCAAAGATGTCCTGCATTTTGCCGATCTTGGATTCAAGAAAATGTCGGTTGAGCCGGTCGTAGCACCGGATGAAGAGCCCTACGCGATCAAAGAGGCGGATCTTCCGCAGATTCTCGAGGAATATGACCGTCTGGCAGCGGAGTATGTCAAGAGACACAAAGAGGGACGCGGCTTCACGTTCTTCCACTTTATGCTCGATCTGACACAGGGACCGTGCGTGGCAAAACGTCTGTCCGGATGCGGTTCAGGAACTGAGTATCTGGCAGTTACCCCGTGGGGCGACCTCTATCCGTGCCATCAGTTTGTAGGAAACGAAGATTTCCTGCTCGGCAACGTGGATACGGGCGTGACCAACACGGCAGTCCGCGACGAGTTCAAGCTCTGCAATGTCTATGCGAAAGACAAATGTCGGGATTGCTTTGCCAGATTTTACTGCAGTGGCGGCTGTGCGGCCAATTCCTACAACTTCCACGGTTCCATCACGGATGCGTATGATATCGGGTGTGAGATGCAGAAAAAACGTATCGAATGCGCGATCATGATAAAAGCTGCTCTTGCAGACGGCTCTGACGAGTAGAGAACAAGGAGAGAGAGGAATGAAGAACAAAAAAGGAAAAAGCTTCCTGGGGATGCTGCTCCTTCTGATTGCCATCGGCGTATTCGGCTATTTCGGCTATTCGACGATGAATCAGATCAAGCTGGGTCTTGACCTGGCTGGCGGTGTCAGCATTACCTATCAGGCGAAAGAAGAAAATCCGTCTTCTGAGGATATGGCGGATACGATCTACAAGCTCCAGCAGCGTGTACAGAATTACAGTACCGAGGCGGAGGTTTACCAGGAGGGTAATAACCGTATCAACGTAGATATTCCGGGTGTATCGGATGCCAACGCGATTCTGGAAGAGTTAGGAAAACCGGGTTCCCTGATTTTCGTGGACTCTGAAGGAAATCAGATCCTCGATGGTAAACAGGTTGCCAGCGCGAAAGCCGGCATGACCGAGGATAAGGCGACCGGTTCCAAGGCGTATGTCGTTTCCCTGACCTTTACCGAGGAAGGTAAACAGGCATTTGCTGAGGCGACCACGAATGGCGTCGGAAAACCAATTTATATCATTTATGATAACCAGATTATTTCTGCTCCGACCGTCCGTGAGGCGATCACAGGCGGACAGTGCCAGATCGACGGCATGGCGGATTATGAAGAGGCAAATAATCTTGCGTCCACGATCCGTATCGGTTCCCTGTCCCTGGAGCTGGAAGAGCTGCGTTCCAACGTAGTTGGCGCGAAGCTGGGTCAGGAGGCGATCTCCACCAGCTTAAAGGCAGGTCTGATCGGATTTGCCATTGTCATTGTATTTATGATTGCCGTATATCTGCTTCCGGGTCTGGCTGCATCTCTGGCTCTGTGCCTGTATGTCGGTCTGATCCTGATCCTGTTAGTTGCATTTGAGGTGACTCTGACGCTTCCGGGCGTGGCTGGTATCATCCTGTCGATTGGTATGGCGGTGGATGCGAACGTTATCATTTTCACCCGTATCAAAGAGGAGATCGGGCTGGGAACATCCGTCAAGAATGCGATCAAGGCAGGTTT
>NZ_FR895096.1:24749-25077 GCF_000434655.1 Clostridium sp. CAG:43
CCAAGGCACTTTCCGCGATCATCGACGGAAACGTAACCACCCTGATTGCGGCAGCGGTTCTGTTCTGGAGAGGTTCCGGTACCGTCAAGGGCTTTGCGGCGACGCTGGCAATCGGTATCGTGCTTTCTATGTTCACGGCGCTGTTTGTAACCAAATTTGCCCTGAACTGCTTCTATGAGATGGGCTTTGAGGATGCGAAGTTCTACGGATGCCGCAAGGATATGAAGACGCGTCCGTTCCTGAAATTCCGCAAGCTTTACTTTGCTCTGTCGCTCGTGATCATTCTGGCAGGCGTCGGCAGCATGATTCACAATCAGTCTTCGATGGG
>NZ_FR895096.1:25152-25689 GCF_000434655.1 Clostridium sp. CAG:43
ACGAGGATATGTCTCTGGAAGATATTTCCTCCCAGGTGGTTCCGGTGGTAGAAAAGATTACCGGCGAAGCTGGCACACAGACCCAGAAGGTAGCCGGAAGCAACGAGGTTATCATCAAGACACGTACCCTGAACATGGACGAGCGCGAAGAGTTAAACCAGGCGCTGGCGGATCAGTTTGGTGTGGATAAAGAGAAGATCACAGCCGACAGTATCTCCGGTGCGGTCAGCCAGGAGATGAAGCGCGATGCGATTGTGGCGGTTACGATTGCGACGATCTGCATGTTGATCTACATCTGGTTCCGTTTCAGCAACATCACGTTCGCGGCGGGCGCGGTTCTTGCCCTGATGCACGATGTGCTGGTTGTCCTGACCTGCTATGCGATGCTGCGCTGGTCGGTTGGTTCGACGTTCATCGCCTGCATGCTGACGATTGTCGGTTACTCAATCAACGCGACGATCGTTATCTTCGACCGTATCCGTGAGAATATGAAGCTTCTGGGTAATAAAGAGTCCGCTGAGACGATCGTCAACACCA
>NZ_FR895096.1:25811-28801 GCF_000434655.1 Clostridium sp. CAG:43
TGCTCTTCCGCTGATGGTAGGTCTGATCTGCGGTACGTATTCGTCCGTATGCCTGTCCGGCTCTGTCTTGTATGTGCTGAATAAAAAGCGCATGGAGAAGAATGCCAAACCGGCTGGCAAGAAGGCAAAGGCAGAGAAGTAAAAAGTATAGGAAAAAAGATGGAATACAAGATTTTATACAAAGATGGCCGCGCAAAACGCGCGGAAATGAAAACGGTCCACGGAACCATCCAGACACCTGTTTTCATGAATGTCGGCACGGTGGCGGCGATCAAGGGCGCGGTTTCGACCGATGATCTCCGCACGATCGGCACGCAGGTGGAACTTTCCAATACCTACCACCTCCATGTCCGTACCGGCGACAAGCTGATCCGACAGTTTGGCGGTCTGCACAAATTTATGAACTGGGATCGCCCGATCCTCACGGATTCCGGCGGATTTCAGGTGTTTTCCCTGGCGGGACTGCGGAAGATTAAAGAAGAGGGCGTTTATTTTAACTCCCACATCGATGGTCACAAGATTTTCATGGGACCGGAGGAAAGTATGCAGATTCAGTCCAACTTAGGTTCGACGATCGCGATGGCATTTGATGAGTGCCCGCCGAGTCTTGCCGATCGGGACTATGTACAGAAATCAGTGGAGCGCACGACGCGCTGGCTGGCGCGCTGCAAGGATGAGATGGCACGCCTCAATGCACTGCCGGATACGGTCAACCGGGAACAGCTCCTGTTTGGTATCAATCAGGGGGCGATTTACGAGGATATCCGTATCGAACACGCGAAGGAAATCAGCAAAATGAACCTCGACGGCTATGCGGTCGGCGGTCTGGCAGTTGGCGAGAGCCATGAGGAAATGTACCGGATTCTGGATGCAGTCGTTCCGCACTTGCCGGAGGACAAGCCAACTTATCTTATGGGCGTCGGCACACCGGCAAACATCCTGGAAGCGGTAGACCGGGGCGTTGATTTCTTTGACTGTGTGTACCCGTCCCGGAATGGACGCCACAGCCATGTATACACGAACCATGGCAAATTAAATCTCCTGAACAGCAAATATGAGCTGGATCCGCGCCCGATCGAGGAAGGCTGCGGCTGCCCGGCATGCCGTTCTTACTCCCGCGCATATATCCGCCACCTGTTTAAGGCGAAGGAAATGCTGGGGATGAGATTATGCGTCTTGCATAATTTGTATTTTTATAATAAAATGATGGAAGAGATTCGCGACGCGATCGAACATCACTGTTATGCTGAGTATAAAGCAAAGAAACTTGCAGGCATGATGGGGGAATCGAACTAAAGGAGGGAATATACCACATGAGCAGCACAAGCGGAATGATCGTTTACCTTGTATTTATCATTGCCATCTTCTATTTTATGGCAATCCGTCCACAGTCCAAGGAAAAGAAAAAACAGGCAGAACTGATGGCAACCGTAGCAGTAGGCGACAGCGTTCTGACATCCAGCGGCTTCTACGGCGTGATTATCGATATGACCGATGACACTGTAATCGTAGAGTTCGGAAGCAACAAGAACTGCCGCATCCCGATGCGTAAGGATGCAATCGTTCAGGTTGAGAAACCGGAAGTGTAAAAAGAACGGTAAGAGAGTGAGAGGATCGCAGCTCCCGATGGGGGCGGCGGTCCTTTTTTTGTGTAACAGGAAATTCCTTGGAATTCCCTATGACACAAAAAGGTACATTCTTTGTTTTGCAGATAACCCCAGGTTATAGAATAAATTCCAAATTACTATACGGGGAATACCGGTTTTTCTTCGTCAGAAGATTGCAAAATAGGACGGAATCCGATATGATAAAAAGTAACCGTTTGAAACAAGGGAGGTATTTTATTATGAATTGCAATATTACTGTGATTCCGGGTGACGGAATCGGACCGGAGATTGTGAGAGAGGCATGCGGCGTGCTGGACAAGGTGGGCGCTGTCTACGGTCATACATTTAATTATACAAAAATCCTGATGGGCGGCTGTTCCATCGACGAGTACGGCGTACCGCTGACCGATGAGGCACTGGAGACCGCGAAAAAGAGTGATTCCGTCCTACTCGGTGCAGTCGGCGGCAACGTGGGAAATTCCCGCTGGTACGATGTAGCTCCGAACCTGCGTCCGGAGGCCGGTCTTCTTGCCATCCGTAAAGGTCTGGGACTGTTCGCGAATATCCGCCCGGCATACCTCTACAAAGAGCTGGCAGATGCCTGCCCGTTAAAGAAAGAGATCATCGGCGACGGCTTCGATATGGTTATCATGCGTGAGCTGACCGGCGGTCTGTACTTCGGCGACCGTTACACGAAGGAGATTGATGGCGTGACGACCGCGGTAGATACCCTGACCTACAATGAAAATGAGATCCGCCGGATCGCAATCAAGGCATTCGATATCGCGATGAAGCGCCGCAAGAGCGTTATTAGCGTCGATAAGGCAAACGTACTGGATTCCTCCCGCCTGTGGAGAAAGGTAGTCGAGGAAGTTGCTAAAGATTATCCGGAAGTTACCCTGACCCATATGCTGGTTGATAACTGTGCGATGCAGCTTGTCATGAATCCGGGACAGTTCGACGTGATCCTGACTGAGAACATGTTTGGCGATATTCTTTCTGACGAGGCAAGCATGATTACCGGCTCCATCGGTATGCTGTCTTCGGCCAGCTTAAACGAGGGCAAATTTGGTCTCTACGAGCCGAGCCACGGTTCCGCACCGGACATCGCGGGCAAGGACATCGCAAACCCGATTGCAACTATTCTTTCCGCAGCGATGATGCTCCGCTATTCCTTCGATCTGGATAAGGAAGCAAAAGCCATCGAGGATGCCGTACAGCAGGTACTGACCGATGGCTACCGTACCGTGGATATCATGGCGGATGGCTGCAAGCAGGTTGGAACCGTTGAGATGGGCAGGCTGATCTGTGAGAGAATTAAATAGAAAGATTGCAAAAATTCCATAAATGCGATAAAATCAAAGATAAACGTAAAAACCCCCC
>NZ_FR895096.1:28834-35424 GCF_000434655.1 Clostridium sp. CAG:43
AGGGGCGGAGGTCGTCGAAAGAGATAGAAGGAGACGAAAAGATGAAAAGTGATGCAGTAAGAAAAGGGATGCAGCAGGCACCTCACCGTTCTTTGTTTAATGCACTCGGTATGACGGAAGAGGAGATGAACAAACCTCTCGTCGGTATCGTAAGTTCTTATAATGAGATTGTTCCGGGACACATGAACCTGGACAAGATTGTAAATGCCGTGAAGCTGGGCGTAGCGATGGCTGGCGGAACACCGGTTGTATTTCCGGCGATCGCAGTCTGTGATGGTATCGCTATGGGACATATCGGCATGAAATATTCCCTGGTTACCCGTGATCTGATCGCAGATTCCACCGAATGTATGGCGCTGGCACATCAGTTCGATGCGCTGGTTATGGTTCCAAACTGTGATAAAAACGTACCGGGACTTCTGATGGCAGCAGCCCGCGTCAATGTACCGACTGTATTTGTCAGCGGCGGTCCGATGTTAGCCGGTCATGTAAAGGGACAGAAGAGAAGTCTTTCCAGCATGTTCGAGGCAGTTGGTTCCTACGCAGCAGGCACCATGACGGAAGAAGATGTGAAAGAATTCGAATGTAAGGTCTGCCCGACCTGCGGTTCCTGTTCCGGTATGTACACCGCCAACAGCATGAACTGCTTAACAGAGGTACTCGGTATGGGTCTTCAGGGCAACGGTACGATCCCGGCAGTTTACTCCGAGCGAATCAAACTGGCAAAACACGCTGGTATGAAGGTTATGGAGATGTATGAGAAAAACATCCGTCCGAGAGATATTATGACAGAAAAGGCATTTTTAAATGCACTGACCGTGGATATGGCACTCGGATGTTCTACCAACAGTATGCTGCATCTTCCGGCGATTGCACATGAGGCAGGCGTAGACCTGAACATGGAGCTGGTCAATGAGATGAGCAAGCGCACCCCGAACCTGTGCCATCTGGCGCCGGCAGGTCCGACCTACATGGAGGATTTGAACGAGGCAGGCGGCGTGTATGCGGTTATGAATGAGCTGTCCAAGAAGAACCTTCTGAATCTGGACTGCATGACCGTAACCGGCAAGACCGTTGGCGAGAATATCAAGGGCTGTGTCAACAAGAATCCGGAGGTTATCCGACCGATCGACAATCCGTACAGCCAGACTGGCGGTATTGCGATCCTGAAAGGAAACCTGGCACCGGATACAGGCGTTGTAAAACGTTCTGCCGTTGCACCGGAGATGCTGGTACATCAGGGACCGGCGCGTGTGTTTGACTGTGAGGAAGACGCGATTGCAGCGATCAAGGGCGGCAAGATCGTGGCTGGCGATGTTGTTGTCATCCGTTACGAGGGACCGAAGGGCGGTCCGGGCATGCGTGAGATGCTGAACCCGACTTCTGCCATCGCAGGTATGGGACTTGGTTCCAGCGTAGCTCTGATCACAGACGGACGTTTCTCCGGCGCATCCAGAGGTGCATCCATCGGACACGTTTCTCCGGAGGCGGCAGTCGGCGGACCGATCGCGCTGGTTGAGGAAGGCGATATTATTTCCATCGATATCAACAATAACTCCCTGAACGTACTCGTATCCGACGAGGAGCTGGCAGAGAGAAGAAAGAAATGGCAGCCGAGAGAACCGAAGGTTACGACCGGATACCTGGCACGTTATGCAGCGCTTGTAACGAGCGGAAACCGGGGCGCAATCCTGGAGGTTCCGAAGACACAGAAGTAATCATATGTACTCTCGGAGTTTTTCAGCCCCGCTTTTGCGGTTGATGAAAGCCCGGGAGTATATGCATTTAAAATGGTTTAAGGAAGGAAAGCAGGTTAGACAGATGAAGACATTGACAGGAGCAGAGATTGTCATTGAATGCTTGAAAGAGCAGGGGGTAGACACGGTGTTCGGTTATCCGGGCGGCGCGATCCTCAACATTTATGATGCACTTTATAAACACAAGGATGAAATCACCCATATTTTGACCTCTCATGAACAGGGAGCGTCCCACGCGGCAGACGGCTACGCGAGAGCAACCGGTAAGGTCGGTGTGTGTATGGCGACATCCGGTCCGGGAGCTACAAACCTGGTTACGGGTATTGCAACGGCTAACCTGGATTCCATTCCGATGGTAGCCATCACCTGTAATGTAACGACAGGGCTTCTTGGAAAAGACAGCTTCCAGGAGATCGACATTCTGGGTGTTACCATGCCGATCACGAAATATAATTTTATCGTAAAGGATGTCACGAAGCTGGCAGATGTGATCCGTCGTGCGTTCGTGATTGCTAAGAGTGGCCGTCCGGGTCCGGTTCTGGTGGATATCACCAAGGATGTGACGGCAGCGGCCTGCGAGTACGAGCCGAAGGAACCGCAGCCGATCGAGCGCGAGACAGAGCTAATCCGTGAGGAAGACATGGAAAAGGCGATCGAGATGATCAAGGCGGCGAGAAAACCGTTTATTTTCGTCGGCGGCGGTGCAGTGGCGTCAGATGCTGCCAATGAATTAAGTGCATTTGCACATAAAGTTCAGGCGCCGGTGGGAGACAGCCTGATGGGTAAAGGTGCATTTGACGGAACCGATGTCCTTTATACCGGTATGATCGGTATGCACGGAACCAAGACATCCAACCTCGGTGTGGCAGAGTGCGATCTGCTGATCGTTGTAGGCGCGCGTTTCAGTGACCGTGTTGTGGGCGATCCGAACCATTTTGCAAGCAATGCAAAGATTTTACACATAGATATCGATCCGGCGGAGATCAACAAAAATATCCAGACCGATGCGAGCATTATTGGTGATGTCAAGATTATTCTGCGTAAGCTAAACGCGCGTCTGGATCCGATGAACCATGACGAGTGGCTGAGCCACATTGAGCGTCTGAAAGATATGTACCCGCTCCGCTACAACAAGGAAGTTCTGACCGGTCCGTATATCATGGAAGAGATCTACAAGGTAACCGGAGGCGATGCGATCATCTGTACCGATGTCGGACAGCATCAGATGTGGGCGGCACAGTATTATAAATACAAACGTCCGAGACAGCTTCTGACCTCCGGCGGTCTGGGCACGATGGGCTACGGTCTGGGCGCAGCGATTGGTGCGAAGATGGGCTGTAAGGATAAGACGGTTATCAATATTGCCGGAGACGGCTGTTTCCGTATGAACATGAACGAGATTGCGACGGCAACCCGCTACAACATTCCGGTTATCGAGGTTGTATTTAACAACCATGTTCTGGGTATGGTGCGCCAGTGGCAGACCCTGTTCTATGGAAAACGCTATTCCCAGACGGAGCTTTACGATCAGATGGATTTCGTCAAGGTGGCAGAGGGCATGGGCGCGAAAGCATACCGTATCACGAAGAAAGAGGATGTGGAGCCGGTGCTGCGCGAGGCGATCAGCTTAAATATCCCGGTTATGATCGAGTGCCAGATCGGCAGCGATGACAAGGTATTCCCGATGGTTCCGGCTGGAAAACCGATCGAGGAAGCGTTTGATGAGATTGACTTACGCATCGAATAGTTGTAAAATGGGGGCAATTATCACATTTTTGTGTAAGACAGGAGGAGATTTATTATGAGCAGAGTCTATAACTTTTCGGCAGGTCCGGCAGTGCTTCCGGAGGAGGTACTGAGAGAGGCAGCGGCAGAGATGCTGGATTATCAGGGCAGCGGTATGTCCGTCATGGAGATGAGCCACCGCTCCAAGGATTTCCAGGCCATCATTGATGATGCAGAGAAGGATCTGCGCGAACTGATGCAGATTCCGGACAATTACAAAGTATTATTCGTACAGGGCGGCGGCAATATGCAGTTCGCCATGGTTCCGATGAACCTGTTCAAAAATAAGGTGGGGGATTACATCATCACCGGACAGTGGGCAAAGAAAGCATATCAGGAGGCAAAGATGTTTGGTACTGCCAACGCGATTGCATCCAGCGCTGACAAGACCTTTTCCTACATCCCGGATTGTTCGGACCTTCCGGTGGATGAGAACGCAGATTACGTGTATATCTGCTTAAATAACACTATTTACGGAACCGTATACCACGAGCTTCCGAACACCAAGGGCAAGACACTGGTAGCAGATATCTCCTCCTGTTTCCTGTCAGAGCCGATCGATGTGAGTAAGTTTGGTATTCTCTGGGGCGGTGTCCAGAAGAACGTAGGTCCGGCTGGTATGGCGATCGTCATCATCCGCGAGGATCTGATCACCGAGGATGTTCTTCCGGGAACACCAACCATGCTGCGCTACAAAACATACGCAGACAATGACTCTCTGTACAACACACCGCCTACATACACCATCTATATGTGCGGCAAGGTATTTAAATGGCTCAAGAAAATGGGCGGTTTAAGTGCCATGAAGGAGCGCAACGAGAAGAAGGCGAAGATCCTTTACGATTTCCTCGATGAGAGCAAGCTCTTCAAGGGTACCGTTGAGAAAAAGGATCGTTCCCTGATGAACGTACCGTTCGTCACCGGCGATGCAGATCTGGATGCCCTGTTTGTCAAGGAAGCCAAAGAGGCAGGTTTTGTGAACTTAAAAGGTCACCGTACCGTCGGTGGTATGCGTGCCAGCATCTACAATGCAATGCCGATCGAGGGCGTTGAGAAATTAGTTGCTTTCATGCGTGAATTTGAGAAAAAACATACAAATTAGTCAATTTTAAAATTTATGCCATTGCTGCGGCGAAAGGGAGGGGGAATCCGTTCCTTTCTGCTGCAGCAGTGGACTTTTTAAAACAAAAACAGCCCGCGTATGGGAAGATTTGAAATTTTGAAAGAAAAGAGAGTTAAAAAATGAGAAAAATCCATTGCCTGAACCCGATTTCCAAGCTGGGAACCGGCTTACTGACCGAAAATTATGAGATGACTGACAACCTGGCGGAGGCAGAGGGCATTCTGGTCCGCAGTGCTGCCATGCATGATCTGGAACTTCCGAAGGGACTGCGTGCCGTTGCACGTGCCGGAGCGGGCGTCAACAACATTCCGCTTGACAAGTGTGCGGAGGCTGGTGTTGTCGTATTCAATACACCGGGCGCCAATGCAAACGGTGTCAAAGAGCTGGTGCTGGCTGGCATGCTGCTGGGAGCCAGAGACGTAGTCGGCGGCATCGACTGGTGCAAGGAGCAGAAGGACAATGAAAATATCTCCAAAGATATGGAGAAGGCGAAAAAGAAATTTGCCGGTCATGAGATCCGCGGCAAAAAGCTTGGTGTTATCGGACTGGGCGCCATCGGCGCAGAGGTTGCAAACGCAGCTGCAGCGCTTGGCATGGAAGTATACGGCTATGACCCGTTCATTTCTGTCAAGGCAGCGTGGATGCTTTCCAGAGACGTAAAGCACATCACATCTGTTGATACGATCTATCAGGAATGCGATTACATCACCGTTCATGTACCGCTGCTTGACAGCACCCGCCAGATGATCAACAAAGACAGCCTGGGACAGATGAAGGACGGCGTGGTTATCTTAAACTTTGCGCGTGACCTTCTGGTAAATGACGACGATATGGCAGAGGCGCTGGCTTCCGGTCGTGTAAAACGCTATATCACCGATTTTCCGAATGCAAAAGTAATGCAGATGCCGAACGTCATCGCAACCCCACATCTGGGCGCATCCACAGAAGAATCCGAGGATAATTGTGCCGTGATGGCAGTCAAAGAGCTGATGGATTACCTGGACAATGGTAATATCAAGAATTCCGTCAACTTCCCGAACTGCGATATGGGCGTGTGCACAACCGTAGGTCGTCTTGCACTTCTTCATAAGAACGTGCCGAACATGATCGGACAGATTTCCTCGATCCTGGCATCGACTGACATGAACATCGCAAACATGACGAACAAGAGCCGTGATAAATACGCATATACGCTGGTTGATCTGGAGACCAAGGCAGACGCGGCGACGATTGAGAAGCTGAAAGCTATTCAGGGTATGATGCGCGTGCGCGTGATCAAATAATAAGTGAACATAAAAATGGCGGATTATATCGTATAAGGTAGTTCTGCTGAAAACAGCCGGAGAAAGTGTGGTTTTGGCTCACCTTTTTCGGCTGTTTTTGTCATTGGGTGGAAAATTGCTCAAGACTGGAGTCTTTCATTTCATAAACACGCGTCCACTCCTTAGTGCCATCTTTTTTGACAGTTTCGGAGCGGTTTATCGCCAGAAAACGGATCAGTTCATAGCAGTCAATCCAGATTTCGTTGTTTCCTTCTTTCTGGGATTCGTCAAAAATGAGCTGCAATCCGAAATGCAGGTGCGGTTCAGCGATGTTGTTGGTGTTTTCAGTGCTGCTGTAGCCGGTGTGCCCGAGATAACCGATCACGTCCCCGGCGGTGACGAGACTGCCCTCTTTCAGGTTTGACTGGTAGGGGTAGTCTTTGCGTAAATGTGCATAATAGTAGTATCGTTTCCCGTCAAAGCTGCGGATGCCGATGCGCCAGCCGCCGTACTGGTTCCAGCCGAGCGCCTCGACGCGCCCGGATTCCACAGCAATCACAGGCGTTCCCGTCTGCCCCATCATATCATGCCCGAGATGCCGTCTCCGGTAACCGTAGCTGCGGGAGACACCGAAATCGTCATAGTGGCTGTAGGGAAAGTTTT
>NZ_FR895096.1:35455-35684 GCF_000434655.1 Clostridium sp. CAG:43
AGAAACGCTTTCAGACCATATTTGGTAACCCAGACTTTTTCCTCACCGGAGGGAGTCAGGGGGACAGCGTCGGGATCGGAAAGAGTGGGGGCTGGGGTTTCGAGAGAAGTTTGTGTGTTGGATGAGGCTGAAGTTTCTGGTGAAGCTTGACTGGCTGAGTCGATTGTGTCTGTACCAGTTGTGGTTGCTGTTGTTGTTGGTGGTGTCGTTGCGTAGGAAGTATTGGCAG
>NZ_FR895096.1:35703-44543 GCF_000434655.1 Clostridium sp. CAG:43
GAAGTATTGGCAGCCGGATCCCCTTCCTGTATCTGCGCGTCCGCCAGTGCAAAAGCCGGTGCTTCCGATTTCGGAATCTCAATTTCATACAGTCCGACCATTCCATCCAGAACCGCGCCGTAAGCCTCACGATAATAGGCAAAAGAGGACATATTTTTCGTCAATTCTTCCACTGTAACGCCATTTTGGAGCTGTTCGGCAGCTTCCGTCATATCGGACGCCTGATAATGTGAAAAATCGCCCCCGTAGCGCGCCCCCAGGTAGGCGAGCAGATCGACCCAGTTCAGATGGAGATCCTGCTGGCAGGTATCGACATCATAGCGGAACGCCTGTGTCATGGCGTCGGCGGTCACATCGAAATCCACCCAGCGGATAAAATGTTCCGACGCATTCCCGACCGTGACCTGACGGCTGTTCGGACGCTGGAAGGACCAGCTGACAAAGAGCGCCGCAATGGCGCAGATTTCCAGTGCAATGATAACAGAACTTCGTTTCAAGACAGATCCCTCCTGTGCGATAGTATTTAAATGCGAAGCCACGGCAAATTCCGTTACTGGGCACGTATGCGTGAACAATAACATTTTTGCAATCTGATAAGATTGTATGAGAGGATGGGAGAAAGTATGAGTCCATCTTTGGAAAAATATGAGAAAAAGCGTTTGAGGCGAGGAAAAAGGATGGGCTGATTCAGGCAAACAGATTATATCAGAGAGAAAAGTGATAGAAAAAATAGAAGAAAACAATAGATGATTCGCAGAGAGATAAAAAAGAGAGTAAATCATATGCACAAGGAGGTACATGAAATGGAAAAGAAGGAAGAAACGAAACAGCCGTCCGGCTCATTCTCAGAAGTCTGGGACAAGCGCGGACAGGAGACGGATGCAGCCAATGATTTCCGGAAGAAAATCGAGATGGAGATCACCGAGGCGCGCCCGGGCTATGCAGTTGGAGAGATTGTATTGAAACCGTGGCATATGAATATCTTAGGTATCGTGCACGGCGGCGTTCTGTATTCATTGGCGGATACCGTGGGTGGCACCGCAGCGATGACCGGGCGCGACTACGCAGTCCCGACCGTGGATGGCACGATCCATTATCTGAAAGCTGGAAAAAACACATCCAAAATCATCGCCCGGGCGCAGGAAATACAGAATGGTTATGCATTTTCGGTGTGCGAATGCAAGATTTATGATGATAAGGAGACGCTGCTGGCATCGGCGACGATGACGTATTATCATTTGAGGAAGAGGTAGAGCTGCAGGATACAATCACAGCTCTATCACACTCCCATCCTCCGGTACCAGCAGATCCCCATGATAATAGGCTTCCCCTTCAGCGCGGTACAAAGCAGCGCGTTCCGGATAAGTCTTATCTTCAGTGTGCCACAGAATCAAATGCCGCGTACAGAGGCGTTCGGCGAGTTCGCAGGCATCTTTGACGGTGCTGTGGTGTTTTTCATAAGGGGAGAAGATTTCCCGGTCACGGTAGAGGCAGAAGGCTTCGTGGAAGAGCCAGTCGGCGCCTCTGGCAAATTCTTCGCAGAGCGGGTTCAGCGGCTCGTCGCCCGGGCAGCAGACGATCTTGCCGTCCGGCAGCACGGCGCGGAAGCCGAACTGGCGCGCCTTGGTCGAATGAATGTCAAAGAAGGTGACTTCCATATCGAGAATTTGCCGGGTTTCGCGGTCAGAAACCGGGATGAGTTGGATCGGATCGCCGATCAGGTCGCAGAATTTCTTTTGGAGTGTCAGGCGGCAGAAGGTCTGAATCGTGTCGATTAGCCCGTTGTGGCAGTAAATATGAAAAATTCCCTCATAATTTCCCTTTTTGATGGCAGTGCCAATCATCCGGATCATCCAGATCACGCCGAGAATGTGGTCGGTGTGTTCGTGTGTCACGAAGAGATGATGGATGCGGTTTAATGGAACCTGCATTTCTTCCAGAATCCGCAGGATGCCATTGCCGCCGCCGGCGTCTGTCATGAAATATTCCTCGCCGGAGCGGATGGCGAAGCAGGTATTATAATAACGTGTCATCGTGGCGTTTCCGGTGCCAAACACGTAGAGAGTGTGTGGTTGCGTCATGAGTATTCCTCCTGTGTTTATGTATATTGTAAAAGAATGTAATTACAGTGATTGAGTTATGTAAACTACACTGCTGTATAAAATATTATGTAAATTAAACGGCTATTCATGTATTATGCAAATAATAGAAATGAGCAGATTGCATGAACAAACGGGTAAAAATATATTTTGACCCTGATCTGAATCTATGCTACTATAAATCTATCAAAAAGGCAAATGCAATGTAGATAATGTGCTGTTTACCCAAAGCGAGCGCGACGATAACGAGTCACGACAATATCCGGGCAGACAGCGCAGTTTGGGAGCTGATAACATGAGGGATTTAGCATATTTGAAGCTGCTTTCGCGGGAGTATCCGAATATCCGGGCGGCGGCGAGTGATATTATTAATTTACAGGCAATCTGTGGACTTCCGAAGGGCACGGAATATTTTTTCAGTGACCTGCACGGTGAGCATGAGGCGTTTATTTATCTGCTCCGCAGTTCGTCGGGTATTATCCGGGAGAAGATCCGCGAGACATTTGGACATATTATTTCGGAGGAGGACGAGGTACGGCTGGCGAACCTTATCTATTATCCGGAAAAAATGATCAATCAGATCAAACAGGCGAACGAATACACGGAGGACTGGCAGAAGACGGCGGTGTACCGTCTGGTGCAGATCTGCCGGGAGGTTTCGTCGAAATACACTCGTTCCAAGGTGAGAAAAAAGATGCCGAAGGAATTTTCGGGTGTGATCGATGAGCTTTTATATGTCGATAATACCGATGACAATAAGACGGAGTATTACAGCGAACTCATCAATACCCTGATTGACGTCCGGGTGGCGGACAGCTTTATTGTCGTGATCTGCAGCCTGATTCGGAGTCTGACGATCGATAATCTTCATATCCTGGGCGATATATTTGACCGTGGTCCGAGACCAGATATCATTCTGGAGGAACTGATGCATTTCCATGATGTGGATATCCAGTGGGGCAATCATGATATTTCGTGGATGGGCGCGGCGACGGGCAACCGGGCGTGTATCTGCAATGTTTTGCGTATGGCGCTCGGTTACAATGGATTTGATGTATTGGAGGACGGCTACGGAATTAACCTGCGCCCGCTGTCGATGTTTGCGGAGCGCGTGTACCGGGACGATCCGTGTACCTGTTTTCTGCCGCAGATTCTTGACAAAAATATTTACGACGCAGTGGATCCGAAGCTGGCGGCGAAGATGCACAAGGCGATTGCGGTGTTACAGTATAAGGAAGAGGGGCAGATCATCAAGCGCCATCCGGAGTACGGGATGGAAGAGCGAATACTTCTGTCAGCGATTCGTTATGACCGCGGCACGGTCACGATCGATGGAAAAGAGTATCCGATGCGCGACATGAATTTCCCGACGGTGGATCCGGCGGATCCGCTGCGGCTGACGGACGAAGAGGAAGAGCTGCTTCACACGCTGGAGCTGTCGTTCCGCCACAATGCGCGGCTGCATGAGCATGTCCGTTTCCTATATTCCAACGGAAGCATGTATAAATGCTGCAATTCCAACCTGCTCTATCACGGCTGTATCCCGATGACGGAGAATCGGGAATTTGACGGTCTGATGGTGGGCGGCAAGATGTACCGCGGTAAGGAATTGATGGATTTTATTGACACACAGGTTAAAAATGCCTATTTTCTTCCAGAGGACGCGCCGGAGAAGGAGGCGTGCCGCGATTTTATGTGGTATCTGTGGAATGGTGCGAAATCGCCGGTATTTGGAAAGGACAAAAACCGCAGCTTTGAGCATTATTTCATCGAGGATCCGGAAGTGATGAGAGAGACGATGAACCCGTATTACCAGCTCAGTGAGGAAGAAGAGACCTGCGATATGATTTTGAAGGAATTTGGACTTCCGACGAAGGGATCGCATATCATCAACGGGCATATGCCGGTGAAGATTAAGAGTGGAGAGACACCGATCCGGGCTGGCGGCAAGCTCTTCATCATTGACGGCGGGCTGTCGAAAGCCTACCAGGAGCGGACGGGAATCGCCGGATATACGTTGATTTTCAATTCGCACCATCTCGCGCTTGCGGAACACAAGCCATTTGACCCGGAGCGCGAGCGGACGCCGAAGGTATATATTGTGGAGAAAATGCAGAAGCGCATCACAGTGGCGGATACCGACGAGGGCAAGGAGCTGGCGGGCCGCATCGAGGATCTGAAAGAGCTCTTGAAAGCGTACCGGAGCGGACTTTTGAAAGAGCGCGTGCGCTGAGGCAGTTGAAAGGGACGGGAACTGGAAGCTTGTTTCTTTCGGCTGGGTGAAACGGGAGAAACGGGACGGTTTGAGGAATAAGGAGACAAGATGAGAAAGACAGAGTTTTTACAGGAGCTTCGGGAGGCGCTGGACGGAGAGGTTTCGGCTTCAGTCATCCAGAGCAACATAAGCTATTACGATCAGTATATCCGCCAGGAGGCGGCGAAAGGGCGCAGGGAGGAAGAAGTGATCGAGGAGATCGGCAGCCCACGCCTGATTGCGAAAACCATTATCGACAGCAGCGAGGGCGCCGGGGAGACCGGCCAGGGCGGTTCGTACACTTCGGGAGAGGCTGCCGGGAGCGGGCGCACAGCGTCCTCGCGCACAGCGTCCTCCTACAACGGCGGTTTTTCGGAGCGGGACGACAGCGGTCTGCCGCCGAACTTCCATTACATTGATTTGAACAAATGGTACTGGAAGGTAATTCTCAGCGTGGTGGTTATCGCGATCTTATTTGTGCTGTTTGCACTGGTCGGAGGTATTTTCACCATCCTGATTCATCTGGCGGGACCGATTCTTCTGATTTGGCTGATCTATACATTTATTAAGAGTATTTGGAAATAGAAAAGAACCCCTGCCGCCGGCTGTGAGGGATGACCGGAGCGGGGGTTCTTTTCTTTTTTTCTCGCAAACATATGGAGGTTTATTGAGTTGAAAAATGTTGTATTATGGAACATTTCAGAGGGAGTTTCCATAATACAAAAAAAGCACTTGTCATGCCGTCTTTGGCAAACAAATGCTTTTTAGCTGGGCTACAAGGATTCGAACCTTGAAAATGACGGAGTCAGAGTCCGTTGCCTTACCATTTGGCGATAGCCCAATGAATTGAACGATTTGTATTATACTGTAAGGAAACAGATTCGTCAACTACTTTTTTCGCTTTTTTGATAATTTTTTTTGTTTGGGCGGCTGCTGTGGCAGAAACCGCGCCATGCGTCCGGCAAATTCTGCAATATTCTGGGTCTGTAAGTAGACAACGTGGTTCGAATCGGATATAATGAGTTTCATGACAGAATGTTAAGGCAGTATAGGACGAAACGGCAGATGGCGGATGCGCGGAGATGGTGCGGGGAGCCGGAAGCCGGAAAGGAAAAGAGAGCGATATGTATACATTTGACAGCCGGGTCCGGTACAGTGAGACGGATGAAGAGGGAAATCTTTCAGTGGTGGGAATCATGAATTATCTTCAGGATTGTTCGACGTTCCAGTCGGAGGATCTGAAACTTGGGATTTCCTATCTGAATGAGGAAAAACGGGCGTGGTGGCTGAGCGGATGGCAGATAGAGATTCTCAGACAGCCGCATTTTGGCGAGCGGATCCGTATTTCGACCTGGCCGTATGGGTTTAAGGGAATCTATGGCTACCGGAATTTCACGATCGAGGATGAGATGGGAAACCCGCTGGTGCGGGCGGATTCGACCTGGTTTTACTACGATCTGGAAAAAGGATGCCCGGTGCGGGTGCCGGAAAGCCAGTTGGAGGGCTACCAGATTGAAGATAAACCTCTTGCAATGCCGCCAGCGCCGAAGAAAATCCGCCTGCCTGAGACGTATGAGACGGCGGCGCCGGTCACGGTGGAACGCCATCATCTCGATACGAACCGGCACGTGAACAATGCACAGTATGTGGCGATTGCGCGTGAATTGCTGCCTGTGGACTTTGCACTTGGAGAACTGCGGGTGGAGTACCGGAAGGCGGCAGTGCTTGGGGATGTGATGTACCCGAAGCTGGCACAGGTGCCGGAAGGATACGTGGTATCGCTGCAGGATGCGGAAGGTCAGGTGTATGCGAATTTGTGGCTGGCAAGGACTGGTTTGTAAAGAGTTTGTATGTAGCAGTGAAGAAACTGAATCATTGCAGCCGAAGAAAGATTCGGCGTGGATTGTCTGCCAGTGAATGAAAAATGCAACCGTTAAATAAAAAAGATATCGGCAGAAAAGAGAGGACGAATGACATGATTGAACTGGGAAGAGTACAGGAACTGATGGTAGTGCGGGAGAAAAACTTCGGCGTGTATCTGGGACAGAAGAAAGATGACGCGGCGGCGGTCCTGCTTCCGAAAAAACAGGTGCCGGAGGGCACAAAAGTGGGCGATAAGCTCAAGGTATTTATTTATAAAGATTCCGAGGACCGCCTGATTGCGACGACCTCGATGCCGAAGCTGGAACTGGGCGGGACGGCGGTTTTGAAGGTCAAGGATGTATCGAAGATCGGCGCCTTTCTCGATATGGGGCTGGAAAAAGATCTGCTGCTCCCGTTTAAAGAGCAGGTATATCCGGTTCGCGCCGGGGAAGAGTGCCTGGTAGCGCTGTATATCGATAAGAGCGGTCGTCTGGCGGCGACGATGAAGGTATATTCGTATCTTTGCAGCGATGCGCCGTACAAGAAGGACGAGTGGACCGAGGGACGCGTCTATGAGATCAATGAAAATCTGGGCGTGTTCGTGGCAGTGGCAGACCGCTATTTCGGTTTGATTCCGAACCGTGAGCTGTATGGAAAATGCCGTCTGGGCGAAGTTTTAAAGGTACGTGTGACGAAGGTGCGCGAGGATGGAAAAATGGATTTGAGCCTGCGCGAGGTGGCGTACCGTCAGATGAATGCGGATGCAGAGGCGGTGCTGGCACGTCTGAAAGAAAAAAACGGCGTTCTGCCGTTCAATGACCGCGTGGAGCCGGAGATTATCCGCCGCGAATTTAATCTAAGCAAAAACGCGTTCAAGCGTGCGGTTGGACACCTTTTAAAAGAAGGAAAAGTAGAAGTAAACGAAGATTCTATCCGTTTAAAATAAAAGACAAAGGAGAGATTTGACATGAAGAAAGTAATCAGCACAACCAATGCACCGGCAGCGATCGGCCCGTATTCCCAGGCAATCGAGGTAAATGGAATGGTATTTGCATCCGGTCAGATTCCGGTCAATCCGGCAACCGGCGAGATCCCGGAGGGAATCGAGGCTCAGGCAGAGCAGGTTTTAAACAATGTAAAGAATCTTCTGGCGGCAGCAGGTGCTTCCATGGAGCAGGTTGTAAAGACCACCGTATTTATCCAGAACATGGATGATTTCGGAAAAGTAAATGAAATCTATGCGAAATATTTCGAGGGCGCATGCCCGGCACGTTCCTGCGTCGAGGTATCTAAACTTCCGAAGGGCGTCCTGATGGAGATGGAAGCGATCGCAGCAAAATAAGAATGAATCGCATATTTGGAAAATTTCGCCGGAAAAACAAGTTCCAGTCTGTGAAAATCCCGGCGTGTGAGGGCAAAATGACGAAAAAATTCACTTTTTTTCGTCCGCCCTCTTTTTTTTTTCGTCACTTTGCTTTAAAATAAAGGGAAAGATCCGTCCAAGATTCAGATGGGGAACAGTTATGGTCCACAGGCACAGATTGCCGGAGGGGTAACAAACGGGTTTGGGGAATGACAGGTTGAAAGACCCGGAAACACAGCTGGACGGAGGATAAAAGAAAAGGAGAGAGGAATATGATTTCGAACCAGATACTCCAGACAAACATTGAGGGGTTAAAAGGAATTACGCGTGTCGATCTCTGTATCTGTGATACGGAAGGCAAGGTGCTGGCATCCACATTTACTGGCGCTGAGGAATATGAGAGTGCAATTCTGGCTTTCGTAGACTCTCCGGCGGACAGCCAGGTGATACAGGGATATCAGTTTTTCAAGGTGTTTGACGATCACCAGTTAGAATATATACTTCTTGCCAAGGGCGGAAGCGACGACGTATACATGGTCGGCAAGATGGCGGCATTTCAGGTTCAGAACCTGCTGGTAGCTTATAAGGAGCGCTTTGACAAGGACAATTTTATCAAGAACCTGCTGCTTGACAACCTGCTTCTGGTTGACATTTATAACCGTGCGAAGAAGCTGCACATCGAGACGAACGTCAAGCGGATCGTATTTATCATCGAGACGCAGCATGAGAAGGATGTGAATGCACTTGAGACCGTCCGCAGCCTGTTCTCGACCAAGACGAAGGATTTTATCACGGCAGTGGATGAGAAGAACATTATTCTAGTCAAGGAAGTGAAGCCGGGCGAGACGTACGACGATCTGGAAAAGACAGCCACATCGATCGTAGATATGCTCAATACCGAGTCCCTGACACGTGTCAGCGTGGCATTCGGTACGATCGTCAACGAGATCAAGGACGTATCGCGTTCTTATAAAGAGGCGAAGATGGCGCTGGATGTAGGAAAGATTTTCTACAGCAGCAAAAATGTGGTCGCATACAGCAAGCTGGGAATCGGACGTCTGATCTATCAGCTGCCGCTGCCGCTGTGCCGGATGTTTATCAAGGAAATTTTTGATGGCAAATCGCCGGATGAGTTTGATGAGGAGACTCTTACGACAATCAACAAGTTCTTCGAGAACAGCCTGAACGTATCAGAGACTTCCCGACAGCTTTACATCCACCGCAATACACTGGTATACCGTCTGGATAAGCTCCAGAAGAG
>NZ_FR895096.1:44564-61768 GCF_000434655.1 Clostridium sp. CAG:43
GCACAGGATTGGATCTGCGGGTGTTTGAGGATGCGATCACATTTAAGATTGCCCTGATGGTTGTAAAATATATGAAATACATGGAAAACCTGGATTATTAAGCCAAATTGCTGTGGCGGGGAGGAAGATTGCCTTTGCCGCAGCAATTTCATTTGGAGAATTGAAAAAGAGGATTTACGCATGATAGAGGTTAAAAATCTCACCAAGACGTACAAGACGGGGAATAAAGCCTTAAAGGGAATCAATATTCAGATTCAGGACGGCGAGTTTGTTTTCATCATGGGACGAAGCGGTTCCGGCAAATCGACGCTTTTAAAGCTTCTTTTGAAGGAGCTGGAGCCGACTTCCGGCCAGATTATCGTCAACGATATGGATCTGGAAAAGATGCCGAGGCGCTACATCCCGAAGTACCGCAGACGGCTGGGAATGGTGTTTCAGGATTTCCGTCTGTTGAAGGATAAAACAGTATATGAAAATGTCGCGTTTGCACAGCGGGTCATCGGCGTATCGCCCCGTGAGATTAAGAAAAATGTGCCGGAAATGCTCCGACTGGTAGGGCTTTCTTCAAAATATAAAGCATACCCGAACCAGCTCTCGGGCGGCGAGCAGCAGCGTGTTGCGATTGCCCGTGCGCTGATCAACTCGCCGGAGATACTTCTGGCGGACGAGCCGACGGGAAACCTGGATGTACATAATTCTATGGAGATCATGGAGCTTCTGGAGGAGATAAACCGGCGCGGGACGACGGTGCTTGTGGTAACGCACAGCCGGGAGATCGTAGCAGAGATGGGAAAACGTGTGATCACGCTGACGCGCGGCGTGCTGACGGGAGATCAAAAAGGCGGTATCTGGCATGAAAATTAGTACATTGATTTACTGCACCAAGGAGGGCATGCGCAATATCATCCGGAATATCTGGTTTTCACTGGCGTCGGTGGCGATTATTTCGGCATGTATTTTCCTGTTCTGTATGTTTTTTGGCTTGATTGCCAACGTACAGTATATGGTGCGGAATGCAGAATCTACAGTAGGAATCACGGTTTTCTTCAATGAAGATATGAGTGAGGACGATATACAGAAAATCGGGGATGAGATACGCGCCCGCGATGAGGTCAAGGAAGTAAAGTATGTTTCTGCCGAGGAGGCATGGGAGAATTTTAAGAAAGAATATTTTAAGGGAGTCGAGGATCTGGCAGAAGGATTTGCGGATGACAACCCGTTAGCCGGTTCGGCGTCCTACGAGATCTATCTGAAAGACATTGACATGCAGGATGACATGGTTGCATGGCTTGGCACGGTGCAGGGAATCCGGAAGATCAATTATTCGAGCGATACGGCGTCCGGGCTTTCGAGCTTCAACAAGATGCTGGGACTTTTGTCGGCGGTGATCATCGCTATTCTGCTGGCAGTTGCTATCTTCCTTATCAGCAATACGATCACGACGGCAGCTGCATTTAGACGGGAGGAAAACCGGATCATGCGCCTGATCGGTGCGACGAATTTCATGATCCGTGCGCCGTTCGTTGTACAGGGTGTGATGATCGGTCTGGTTGGCGCGCTGATTCCGCTGGCGATCACGTATTTTCTGTATCGCCAGGCGGTTGTATATATGATGGAACGGTTTGATATCTTGTCGAACCTGATTGAATTTATCCCAATTCAGACCATTTTCCCGAGCATGGTAGCCGTGGCGATGGCGCTGGGCGTGGGAATCGGTTTTGTCGGAAGTTTCTTTACGATCCGCAGACATTTAAAGGTGTAAGAAACATTGGCGGCTGCTGTAGGAGAATGCGGCGGCAGCGGAAATTTGCGGTAAAAAGGATGAGAACATGAAAAAACAGGGATTGAAAATACGTGCGGCTCTGTTCCTTGTGACGGCGGCGCTGGCATCTTCCCCAGTGCTGACCTCGGTGGCGGCAGCGACGAAAAAGGATGTAAGCAGCGCCAAGGATAAGAAAAGCGCCCTGGAACAGGAGAAAAAGAAGACCGAGGAGGCGATCAAAAGCCTTCAGGGGCTGAAAAGTAACACCGAGAGCTATGTCAAGGAGCTGGACACGAAGATGAATGATCTGCAGTCACAGGTCACGAAGCTGGAAAATAATATTTCCAGCAAGCAGAAAAGCATCGATGAGACGGCGGTAAAGCTGGAAGAAGCGCAGAAAACCGAAAAAAAGCAGTATGCTTCGATGAAAATGCGTATCAAATATCTGTATGAGAAGGGCGACAGCAGCTACTTAAATCTGCTTCTGGAAGCCCGTTCGCTCTCGGAGCTTTTAAACCGGGCAGAGTATGTTTCAAAGATTTCGGAGTATGACCGGAAGATGCTCGACCAGTATGTGGCGACGAAAGAGTCCATCGCGGACAGCAAGAAAAAGCTGGAGACGGAGAAGGCGGAGCTGCAGGAGATGAAGACGCAGACGGAGGCAAAGCAGGATTCAGTTCAGCTTCTCCTGAATGAGAAAAATAAAGAACTCCAGAATGTCAACGCGCAGATCGGCGAGAAATCAGCGCAGGCGAAGGCGTATGAGGACGATATCAAGGCGCAGGAAGCCAAGATCGTGCAGATGGAGGCGGAGATTAAGAAGAAAGAAGTGGAAGAGGCGGCGAAAAAAGCGGCAGAGGAAGCTGCCAGAAAAGCCGCCGCAGCGGGAAAGACGAATAATTCGACCGCGAAAGGGAATACTGGCAGTACGACTACCACTTCGACGGGAAGTTCTTCGCTGCGCTGGCCGTGCCCTGCAAGCGGACGCATTACATCTGGATACGGAAAACGTAAATCACCGACGGCGGGCGCGTCCTCGAACCATAAGGGCATTGATATCAGCGCTTCGACCGGCAGCAGCATCGTGGCAGCCGCCGGAGGAACGGTTTCGATTGCAACCTACAGTTATTCGGCTGGAAATTATGTTGTGGTCAACCATGGAAATGGACTTTCAACCGTGTATATGCACTGTTCCCAGCTTCTGGTATCGGCAGGGGATACGGTAAAAGCCGGACAGACGATCGCGAAGGTAGGTTCGACCGGATATTCGACAGGTTCTCATCTGCATTTTGCAGTCCGCAAGAACGGAAGTTATGTAAACCCTTCGAGCTATGTAAGTCCGTAGTGCGGAAAGTATCAGGTGGCTGCAAAAGATGAAATCCGGAAGGAATAGACAGGAATCAGGAGGCATAAGAGATGGACAGTAAAAATAAATTCTGGCGCGGTGTGATGGTCGGTGTGCTGGTGACAGCACTGGTGTGTCTGATCACGGTCGGTGCTTCGGCGGGGATTTACATGTTTGGACGCCGTGTGATCGATAACCAGACACAGGTACAGGTACAGACTGAGGGAACACCGTCGCAGGCACAGGAGCCGGTCAATTTTGAGAATGTCACGAAAAAGCTGGAGCAGATACAGGATATTATCGATAAAAAGTACCTGTTTGAGGAAAAAATTGATACATCCGAGGAGGAAGCCGGCATTTATCAGGGCTTTTTGAGTGGTTTAAATGATCCGTATGCGGTTTACTATACGCCGGACGAGCTGACAAGCTTCCTGGATGAGACAAATGGTTCTTACTGCGGCATCGGCGCTCTGGTATCCCAGAATGTCCAGACCGGCGTCAGCACGATCGTGCGCGTCTTTGAGGGCAGCCCGGCCGAGGAGGCAGGCATCCTTCCGGGTGATGCGCTTTATAAGGTAGACGGCACCGAGGTGATTGGCATGGATCTGTCGCTTCTGGTCAATAATTACGTCAAGGGCGAGGAAGGCAGCCAGCTGACGATCACGGTTTATCGTGAAAATAGCGACGAGTACAAGGATATCACCCTGACCCGCCGACCGATCGATGTGCAGACGGTGTCAGGCAAGATGCTGGATGAAGAGATCGGATATATTTCCGTTGCGGAGTTTGACCGTGTGACTGCCGATCAGTTTAAATCCAAGATCGAGGAACTGCAGGGCGAGGGCATGAAGCGCCTGATCATCGATCTGCGGAACAACCCGGGCGGCGAGGTGACGACGGTTGTCTCAATGGCGGATTATATCCTGAAGGATGGCGGACGGATCCTGACCGTGGCAAATAAGAAGGGCACGGAGGAGACATACGACGCTGAGGATGGACACAGCCTGGAGATCCCGATGGTTGTGCTGGTAAATGGCAATTCCGCCAGCGCGTCGGAGGTATTTACCGGTGCGATGAAGGATTACGGCGTGGCGACGATCGTCGGAACGAAGACTTTCGGTAAAGGTATCGTGCAGACGCTGATGCCGCTTTCGGATGGAAGCGCGATTAAGCTGACGACCGACCATTATTATACGCCGAATGGAAATGATATCCATGGAAAAGGCATCGAGCCGGATCTCGAGGTGGAGCTGGATGAAGAGGCGGCGCAGGAAGTCGTGATTCCAGAGGAGAAGGATAATCAGCTGCAGAAGGCGGTTGAGGTTGTGAAGGGAAAGTAACTTCTTATTTACACGACCCCAAAACTTACGGCACTTTCGGTTCCAAAAGTGCCTATCCGTGAACAGTAACTTTAAAAGTATCGAGAAAAATAAGTGCGTTAGATCCTGAAACAGCTTGAAAAAGTGGCAGTTTCAGGATTTAACGCTTAAAGTCGTGTCTGTTTTGGCTTTTTGAGAAAGACGATGAGTGAAGAATCTGGTATTTTTGATACTATAGAAAAAGAGGGAGAAATAGAATTATGTATGTAATTGCAGGACTTGGAAATCCGGGAAGAGAATATGAGGGAACCCGCCACAATGTGGGATTTATGACGCTGGATGCGCTGGCGGACAAGTATAACATTGATGTCCGGGAGAAAGCATTTAAGGGACTGATCGGAAAAGGCGTGATCGAGGGAAATAAGGTCATTCTGGTAAAGCCGCAGACGTATATGAACCTGAGCGGCGAGTGCATCCGTCAGGTGATGGATTATTATAAGGTAGATCCATCGGAGTTTATCGTGATTTATGACGATATCAGCCTGGTTCCGGGCGGCATCCGGATCCGCAAAAAAGGCAGCGCGGGCGGCCACAATGGAATCAAAAATATCATCGCCCATCTGGGAACGCAGGAATTTCCACGCGTGCGGATCGGTGTGGGAGAGAAGCCGGCGCGCATGGATCTGGCAGACTATGTGCTGGGACATTTTCCGAAAGAGGAAGCCGAAACGATGACGACGGCGTTTAAGGACGGTGCGGCGGCAGTCGTGGATATGATGACAGAGGGCGTTGAGGCGGCGATGAACCATTTTAACGGCGCGGCGCGCGGGGAGAAGGAGAAGCTAGAGAAGCAGAAAGCGGAGAGGAAGGAGGAAGTCAAGACACAATGAGCGACTTATTTGCAAATCCGTTAGAGGAGATGATCGAGTTCCAGGATCTCAAGACGGATTTACAGCGCGGACAGGGACCGCTTCTTGTCACGGGATGCCTGGATTCGCAGAAGGTGCATCTGCTGTCCGAGCTTTCGGATCTGACGCCCTGGAAGCTGATTGTCACCTATGATGATTCGAGGGCGCGGGAGATCTGTGAGGATTACCGGTGCTTTGATACGGATATTTCGCTGTACCCGGCGAGGGATCTGCTGTTTTATACGTCGGATATCCACGGAAACCTGCTGACGAAACAGCGGATTCAGGTCATGCGGCGGGTCCTGGAGAGTTCCGGCGGCGTGGTGGTCACGACGATCGACGGGCTGATGGAACATCTGCTGCCGCTTGCGTGGATGAAAGAGCGGAGCCTCACGATCGGGGCAGAAGATGTGGTCGAGGTCGGGAAGCTGACGCACGCTCTGGCGGAAATGGGATATGAGAAGGTCGCGCAGGTTGAGGGATCAGGGCAGTTTTCGGTGCGCGGCGGTATCATTGACATTTTCCCGCTGACGGAGGAGGTGCCGTACCGGATCGAGCTGTGGGGAGACGAGGTCGATTCGATCCGTACCTTCGACCCGGAAAGCCAGCGATCGATCGAGCAGGTGGACGAGGCAGTGATCTATCCGGCGACGGAGATGGCGCTGACGCCGGAGCAGATTCAGGATGGAACCGAGGCGATCGAGAAAGACCGCAGGAAATACGTGAAAAAGCTCCGGGATGCCATGAAGACGGAAGAGGCGTACCGGATGGATTCGGCTGTCTCGGAGGTCTTAGAGGGGCTTCGCGAGGGCTTCCGGGTGCATGGGCTGGGAAGCTATATCCGGTATTTCTGCAAGGAAACGGTATCGTTTTTAAACTATTTTCCAGTCGATGAGCTGACGATTTTCCTGGATGAGCCGCTGCGCTTGAAGGAAAAAGCAGAGACGACCGAGACGGAGTTCCGGGAGAGCATGTCGCACCGTCTCGAGGGCGGCTATCTGCTTCCGGGGCAGACTTCCTTCCTCTATTCGGCGAAGGAGACGCTGGCGATGGCAATGCGTCCGCGCACTCTTTTACTGCTGGGGCTGGATCAGAAGCTCTCCGGCATGACGGTTAAGAAAAAATACAGTCTGAGCGTTAAAAATGTCAATTCCTACCAGAATGGATTTGAGCTTTTAATCAGCGATCTGGCGCGCTGGAAGAAGGAAAAATACCGGGTGGTATTGCTGGCTGGTTCGCGGACGCGCGCGAGCCGTCTGGCGGGCGATCTGCGGGAGTATGATTTAAGCGCCTTCTGCCCGGATGAGGGCGAAAACACCGTGAAACCGGGTGAAATCCTGGTGACTTACGGAAAGCTGCATCGGGGATTTGAATATCCGCTGATTAAGTTCGTCGTGATCACAGAGGGAGACATGTTCGGCGGCGGACGGGGGCGGAAAAAGAAGAAAAAGACCTCCTACCAGGGTAAGAAAATCCAGAGCTTTTCCGAGCTTTCGATCGGCGATTATGTGGTGCATGAGAGCCACGGACTCGGCATTTACCGGGGTATTGAGAAGATCGAGCAGGACAAGGTCGTCAAGGATTACATCAAGATTGAGTACCGCGACGGCGGTAATCTCTACCTTCCGGCGACACGCCTGGAGGGAATCCAGAAATATGCCGGTTCGGATGCCAGGACGCCGAAGCTCAATAAACTGGGCGGAATGGAATGGAATAAGACGAAGAGCAAGGTGCGCGGTGCGGTCCGTGATATTGCAAAGGATCTCGTCGAGCTTTATGCAGCGCGTCAGCGGAGCGAGGGCTACCAGTATGGACCGGATACGGTCTGGCAGAGGGAATTTGAGGAAATGTTCCCGTTTGAGGAGACGGAGGATCAGCTGGAGGCGATCGAGGCGACCAAAAAAGACATGGAAAGCCGCCGCATCATGGACCGCCTGATCTGCGGCGACGTTGGATACGGCAAGACGGAGATCGCGCTCCGGGCGGCATTTAAGGCGATTCAGGAGGGGAAGCAGGTTGTGTATCTGGTGCCGACCACAATTTTGGCGCAGCAGCATTACAATACCTTTGTGCAGAGGATGAAGGATTTCCCAGTGCGGGTCGATATGCTGTCGCGTTTCCGCACGGCGGGCGAGCAGAAAAAAACGCTGGAAGATCTGAAAAAAGGGCAGGTGGACGTCGTGATCGGAACGCACCGCGTCCTTTCTAAGGATGTTGTCTTTAAAAATCTGGGGCTTCTGATCATCGATGAGGAACAGCGCTTCGGTGTGGCACATAAGGAAAAGATCAAGAAACTAAAGGAAAATGTAGACGTTTTGACGCTGACGGCGACGCCGATTCCGCGTACCCTGCATATGAGTCTCATTGGCATCCGGGATATGAGTGTCCTGGAGGAACCGCCGGTGGACCGCCTGCCGATTCAGACCTACGTCATGGAGTACAACGACGAGATGGTGCGCGAGGCGATTCACAGGGAGCTGGCGCGGGGCGGACAGGTATATTATGTCTACAACCGTGTCAACAACATCGACGAGGTGGCAAACCATGTGGCGGCTCTGGTGCCGGAGGCAAACGTCGTGTTCGCCCACGGGCAGATGCACGAACATGAATTGGAAAAAATTATGCTGGATTTCGTCGAGGGCAATATCGACGTTCTGGTGTCCACGACCATCATTGAGACGGGACTGGACATTCCGAATGCGAACACGATCATCATCCACGACGCCGACCGGCTGGGGCTGTCGCAGCTCTACCAGATCCGCGGTCGCGTCGGACGTTCCGGGCGGACTTCGTATGCGTTTCTCATGTACCGGCGCGACAAGCTGCTGCGTGAGGAGGCGGAAAAACGTCTGCAGGCGATCCGTGAATTTACGGAGCTGGGAAGCGGTATCAAGATTGCGATGCGCGATCTGGAGCTGCGCGGCGCCGGAAATCTTCTGGGCGCGGAACAGCATGGCCACATGCAGGCGGTCGGTTATGACCTGTACTGTAAGCTCTTAAACGAGGCGGTGCTGGCACTTCGCGGTGAGAACGAAGCTGAGGACTTCGAGACGGTGGTGGACTGCGACATCGACGCGTATATTCCACCGTCCTACATCCGCAATGAATATCAGAAACTCGACGTTTACAAGCGGATTTCCGGTATTGAGAACCAGGAAGAGTACATGGATATGCAGGATGAGCTGATCGACCGCTTTGGCGAGATTCCACGTTCGGTGGAGAACCTGTTAAAGATCGCCGATCTAAAAGCGCTTGCTCATCAGGCGGGTGTCGTGGAGGTCGATGTAAAGAAGCAGGATATCACGATTCAGATGTACCAGAAAGCCGATCTGGACGTCTCCGGCATTCCGGCGCTGATGGAGAAATATAAGGGCACGCTGACCTTCAGGACGGGTGATGTGCCGTCGTTCTATTACCGCGACGTGCGGCAGAAACATACGGACTGCGAGACGATGCTTGTGAAGGCGCGGGAGATTCTTTCCGGGCTGGCGGCGCTGGCGAAGAAATAAAAGGTCTCTTGACAAATAATAAATTTCGCTTATAATACAGAATATACTCAATAACCTTATAAAGGCGATGAAGGGAAGAAGTAGAGATCCGCAGGGGAGCGCACAGAAAGCAGCCGGATGATGAGAGGCACGCGTGAACTGGATATTCGAATACATCCCGGAGCTTCGCACCGAAGAATCTGAAATCCGATCCGATGGAGGAGCTGCATGAAAATGTGCGGCGGTTGATTTGGTAGGCTGCGACGTGAGAGACACACGTTATCCGGTCGCGGTATCAGAAGGTACCGGCAGAGGCAGATAGGCGCGAGCTATCTGTGAACAAAGGTGGTAACACGGGAATTTTGCCCCGTCCTTTTTGGAGGACGGGGCTTTTTGTACCCCCAATTTTAATAAAGGAGTAGAGAGAAGATGCAGATTTATGAAGAATTAGTAGCCAGAGGCCTGATCGCCCAGGTTACAAACGAAGAAGAGATCAAAAAACTGGTCAATGAAGGAAAAGCCATTTTCTATATCGGTTTTGACCCGACCGCAGACAGCCTTCATGTAGGTCATTTCATGGCACTGTGCCTGATGAAACGTCTGCAGATGGCAGGCAACAAGCCGATCGCATTACTTGGCGGCGGCACCGGCATGATCGGCGATCCGTCCGGACGTACGGATATGCGCCAGATGCTGACACCGGAGACGATCCAGCACAACTGCAACTGCTTCAAAAAGCAGATGAGCCGTTTCATCGATTTCTCCGATGACAAGGCGCTCTTAGTCAACAACGCAGAGTGGCTGATGAATCTGAATTATGTAAACTTACTGCGCGAGGTTGGACCGCATTTCAGTGTCAACCGCATGCTGACTGCTGAGTGCTATAAGCAGAGAATGGAGAGAGGTTTAAGCTTCTTAGAGTTCAACTACATGATCATGCAGAGCTACGATTTCTACATGCTGTACCAGAAATACGGCTGCAACATGCAGTTCGGCGGCGACGATCAGTGGAGCAATATGTTAGGCGGTACCGAGCTGATCCGCAGAAAGCTTGGCAAGGACGCACACGCGATGACCATCACCCTGCTGTTAAACTCCGAGGGCAAGAAGATGGGCAAGACCCAGTCCGGCGCTGTATGGCTGGATCCGAACAAGACCTCCCCGTTCGAGTTCTACCAGTACTGGAGAAACGTCGCTGACGCGGACGTATTAAAATGCCTGCGTATGCTGACCTTCCTGCCGCTTGAGCAGATCGATGAGATGGATAAATGGGAAGGCAGTCAGTTAAATACTGCAAAAGAGATCCTGGCTTACGAGCTGACCAAGCTGGTACACGGCGAGGAAGAGGCTGAGAAGGCACAGGCAGCAGCGAAAGCACTGTTTTCCAGCGGAAATGCAGCGAATATGCCGACTTACGAGCTGACGGAGGATGATTTTAACGGTGATGAGATCGATATTCTCTCCATCCTGCAGAAATCCGGTCTGGCTCCGTCCCGTTCCGAGGCAAGAAGAAATGTCGAGCAGGGCGGTGTGTCCGTAGATGGAAACCAGGTAAAAGATATCAAGGCAGTCTTCACGAAGGATCAGCTTTCCGGCGAAGGAATGGTTGTCAAGAGAGGTAAGAAGAACTTTAAGAAGGTTGTTCTGAAGTAGGATGTCTGGGGAAATTCACCTGCCTTGTTTGAGAGCAGAATGAAACTCAGTATAAAAATCAGAATCACGCCGCCGGCGATCTCTGCCCGGACTTTCAAGCAAAGTCTGAAGAGATGTCCGGCGGCGGTTCTGATCATGGAGAGAAACAGAGCAGATCCGAAACCATATCTTACATTCACTCCCACAAAAATTACCCAAATTTTACATAAACGATACTAAAACATGATTTCTGTAAATTCAGGAATCTTTTATACTGCGTACTGTAAGAAATCAAGGATAAAAAACTCTGAGAGAAAAAAGAGAGAGGAAAGAGGGATTTTATTATGAAGAAAAATATTCAGAAAACAATCGCAGTATTAGGAGCAGCCGTTCTGGCAACTGGAATGGTAGGATGTGGTTCCAGCAATACAAATACAAGTGCAGACAGCAGCGCAGCTGAAAGTGGTGCAGCAGCAGATACAACCGAGAACAGCGCAGATGCAAAAAATTTGAGTGGTTCTATCACCCTGGCAGGTTCCACTTCGATGGAGAAATTTGCAAATGCACTGGCAGAAACGTTCATGGAGAAATATCCGAACGTGACTGTACAGGCTGAATTTACCGGCTCTTCCGCAGGTATCGAGTCCGTGCTGGCAGGTCAGTGTGATGTCGGTGATTCTTCCAGAGCATTAAAGGATGATGAGAAAGCAAAAGGTGCTGTTGAAAATATCGTAGCTATCGATGGTATCGCCGTTGTCGTTGACCCGTCCAACGCAGTAGATGGTCTGAGCAAGGATGACCTGACCGGCATTTACGACGGAAGCATCACAAACTGGAAGGATGTAGGCGGCAGCGATATGCCGATTGTCGTAGTCGGACGGGAAGCAGGTTCCGGTACAAGAGGCGCATTTGAGGAGCTTCTGGGTCTGGAAGATGCCTGCAAATATGCAAACGAGCTGGATTCCACCGGTGCAGTTATGGCAAAAGTAGCATCTACACCGGGTTCCATCGGATACGTTTCCCTGGATGTAGTCGATGATACCGTTAAGGCAGTTAAACTGGATGATGTAGAGCCGACGGAGGAGAACATCAAGGCAGGCAGCTATTTCTTAAGCCGTCCATTCGTTATGGCAACCAAGGGAGAAATTTCTGAGCAGAACGAGCTGGTACAGGCTCTGTTTGACTATGTATACTCTGCAGAAGGCGATGACCTGATTAAATCTGTAGGCCTGATTACTACGAAGTAAGAAACTGCATCGGAATTTGTGAATGTGGATAAAATTACCGGTGAAAACCGGTAAGGATAGAAAAATCAGTAATTCACGAATACATATAATATTGAATAGATTCAAATAATATCGAGTCGCTTGCAGTCAAGCCGCAGAAAGGAAACTCTGCTTTGACCGAAAGCGGCTCGCTGTTCAATCCGAGACAGGAGAGACATATGCACGAAAAGAAATTTACCATTTTTGGAAGCCATGCCACGAAATCAGCGGTAGAGAGGGCAGCGGAAATTATTTTTACCGCCTGCGGCCTGCTGGCGGTGGTGGCAGTTTTTTCAATTACCTTATACATGATTATCAGCGGTACCCCGGCACTTTTTAAGGTGGGTGTTCCGGAAATCTTATTTGGAACCGTCTGGAAGCCGACTGGAAATCCGGCGTCTTTCGGAATTCTCTACGTTATTTTAACTTCCATCGTCGGAACCTTTTTGGCGATCCTGATCGGTGTTCCGATTGGGCTGTTTACCGCTATCTTTCTGGCAGAGGTTGCACCGCCGAAGGTAGCGGCAGTGGTCCGCCCGGCAGTTGAGCTTCTGGCAGGTATTCCGTCGGTTATCTACGGACTCTTAGGAATTTTGATTTTAAATCCCCTGATGTATAAGCTGGAAATGAAAATCTTTGCCGGTTCCACGACGCATCAGTTTACCGGCGGTGCGAACCTGATATCGGCGGTTCTGGTTCTGGCAATCATGATTCTTCCGACCGTCATCAATATCAGCGAGGCGTCGCTTAGGGCAGTCCCGAAACATTTAAAAAGCGCATCGCTGGCGCTCGGTGCAACGCATATCCAGACGATTTTCAAAGTAATCGTTCCGGCGGCGCACTCCGGCATCATCACGGCGGTGGTTTTAGGCTGCGGACGTGCGATCGGGGAGGCAATGGCGATCAGCCTGGTATCTGGAAGTTCAGTCAATCTGCCGCTTCCATTTAACTCCGTCCGTTTCCTGACAACTGCGATCGTGGCGGAAATGTCTTATTCAGAGGGACTTCACCGGGAAGTGCTCTTTACCATCGGTCTGGTGCTGTTCGTATTTATCATGTTTATCAACACGGTGCTCAGCCGGATGTTTGTGAAGGAGGGCGGCGCAAATGACCGATAATAGAATGAAAAGTATTTACCAGAAGCGCACCCGCATCGGGGACAATATCTTAAAAGTGCTGATTTATCTGGCAGCTGGCGTGGCGATCGCGCTGTTAGTTGGCATCATGGGGTATGTGTTTGTGCGCGGCCTGCCGCAGGTTTCCTGGCAGCTTCTGTCTACGGTGCAGAGCTCCCTCAAGGGCACCTTTGGTATTCTGGGAAATATCATCAACACGATTTACATCATTGTAATTACCCTTATCATTGCAGCGCCGATCGGAATCGGCTCCGCCATTTATCTGAACGAATACGCAAAGCCGGGAAAACTGGTGCGGACGATTGAATTTACAACTGAGATCCTGTCCGGTATTCCGTCGATTATTTTTGGCTTGTTCGGTATGGTCTTTTTCGGAATGACGCTGAAGCTAGGCTATTCGGTTCTGACCGGATCCTTCACGCTGACCCTGATGGTGCTTCCGCTGATTACGCGGAACACACAGGAAGCACTCAAAACCGTTCCGGACAGCTACCGCAGCGGCGCACTGGGAATCGGTGCAACGAAATGGTATATGATCCGGACGATCCTGCTGCCGAGCGCGGCACCGGGTATTTTGACCGGCGTCATCCTTTCGATTGGCCGTATCGTGGGCGAGTCGGCGGCGCTTCTGTTTACTGCCGGAAGCGGCTTCCAGCTTCCGAAAAACCTGTTTGGAAAACTGTTTGAGTCGAGCGGCACGCTGACCATCCAGCTCTACCTGTCGATGCAGAAAGCAAAATACGATCAGGCGTTTGGAATCGCGGTCGTGCTTCTGATTATCGTGCTGGTAATCAACCTGCTGACGAGATTTTTGACCAACCGGTTTGATGTGACAAAATTAAAATAAAGTAAAAAATGAGGAAATGATATGGAGACAAAAATTTCTACGTCGGATTTGAATCTGTACTATGGAAACAATCATGCATTAAAAAATATCAATCTGGATATATATGAAAATCAGATCACAGCGTTTATCGGACCGTCCGGCTGCGGTAAGTCTACCTATTTAAAAACATTGAACCGCATGAACGATCTGGTGCCGAATGTAACAATCAATGGAAAGGTGTTGATCGACGGCGAGGATATCTATGATCCGAAGGTTGATACGACGCTTCTTCGCAAGAAGGTCGGCATGGTATTTCAGCAGCCGAACCCATTTCCGATGAGTATTTATGACAATATCGCGTATGGACCGCGGATTCACGGCATTAAGGGAAAAGCAGAGCTGGACGCGATTGTGGAGAAGAGTCTGCGCGGCGCGGCCCTGTGGGATGAGGTCAAGGATCGCCTGAAACGTTCTGCACTGGGACTTTCCGGCGGACAGCAGCAGCGTCTCTGCATCGCGCGTGCGCTGGCGGTTGAGCCGGAGATTCTCCTGATGGATGAGCCGACCTCGGCACTGGACCCGATTTCCACGCTTAAAATCGAGGATCTGATGGGCGAGCTTAAGAAGAATTATACCGTTGTCATCGTTACCCACAATATGCAGCAGGCGACCCGTATTGCGGACTACACGGCATTTTTCCTGGTGGGAGAGGTAGTCGAGTATGCACCGACGACGGATCTGTTCTCGCATCCGAGGGAGAAGAAGACGGAAGACTATATTACCGGACGGTTTGGATGATAACCGGATGGTTGGAAATTTGGAATGGGTAGAAAATCAGGCAGGAAACAACATAAACGGAGGAGATGCGGGATGGCGACAAGAGAAACATTTTTACAGGAGTTAAAGAACCTGAATCAGGAAGTAATCACGATGAGTCAGATGGTGCAGGATGCGATTGACAGCAGCTTTCAGGCTCTCAGCGAACATAATACGGAATTGGCAGACAAGATAATCAAGGGAGACCGCGATGTGGACAATATGGAACGAAAGATCGAGACACACTGCCTGATGCTGATGTTAAAGCAGCAGCCGGTCGCCAGCGATCTGCGCCATATCTCGACGGCACTGAAGGTAGTGACCGATCTGGAGCGGATGGGCGATCAGGCGGCGGATATTGCCGATCTGTCCCTGCGCTTAGAGGCAGCGGATTACGGTCTTGTGAGCAAACACCTTCCGGCGATGGTGGCAAATGTAAAAACGATGGTTAAAGATGCAATTCGCGCTTTCATCGAGCGCGATACCGAAACCGCAGAAACCTTTGAGCAGAGAGATGACCTGATTGATGCCTTTTTTGAGCGTGTCAAACGGGAAGTCATCGAATTTCTGAAAAAAGATGGAGACAAATCCGATGTGGCGGTGGATGTGCTGATGGTTGCCAAGTACCTGGAGCGAATCGCCGATCACGCGGTCAATGTGTGCGAGTGGACAGAGTTCTCGGATACGGGGGCCGTGGGGGATGTGATGATTCTCTAGGTTTAATTAAAATCCGGGCATGAAAAATGAAAATTAGATGCCTGGATTTTTTCCGTTCCGCATAAAATAAATAGAATATGTGGAAATAACGTGGAGTGCGATATATCATGCGTGATATAGTGCTGGAACTTTTAAGTTCATACGGATATGCGGGAATGTTTGCCCTGATTCTAATTGAGAATTTGTTTCCGCCGATCCCGTCGGAAGTGATTTTAACCTTTGGTGGATTTATGACAACATATACACGGATGAACATAGCCGGGGCAGTTCTGGCAGCGACGGCGGGATCGGTGCTGGGGGCGCTGATTCTGTATGAGCTGGGGCGGCACATTCCCGTGCAGAAGTTTTATGCATTTTTGGGCGGGGCATGGGGAAAACGGCTGGGAGTAGAAGTGGAAGATGTGAAAGATGCAGACGGATGGCTGGAGAGAACGGGACGGTCAGCCGTCTTTTTTTGCCGGTTCGTTCCGATCATCCGAAGCCTGATCTCGATTCCGGCGGGGATGGCAAAGATGGAACTGCTGCCGTTTCTCCTTCTGACAACAGCGGGCAGTCTTATCTGGAATACGGTGCTCATCGGAGCCGGCGCGGTGGCGGGGGCATCGTGGGAACGTATTCTGGTGCTGTTAAAAACATATTCCCGCTTCGCCGTGATGGGAGCGGGAATCTTGGGATTTGCGGTGGCGAGTGTGTATTTTCGGAAACGATAACAACAGGAGAGTGAAAATTCATGCAGAAAGAGTTTATTCATTCAAGTAAAAATATATCGTGTCATTCTTTACTTCCAGCCGTGCCGTCCCATCGATCACCAGCTGTTCCAGATATGGGCGCAGGTGGCGTTCCTGACGGATGAGCTGGTCGTAGGTACCGATGTGCATTCCGATCAGGCGTCGGCTTTCCTGATAAAATTCATCACGCGTCATCGGTCTCTGCAAAAGCTTTGCCAGCTCTGCGAGACGCAGACGGACAAGATCCATATTTTTGTCCGCCAGTTCCCGGATATTGCCATCAAATGGACCTTTGTGTGATAAAATCCAGTGCTGGTAAGGCAGTTTTGTGATTGCTTCCTTGCTTTCCAGATCCAGACCGACGTGGTCGCAGTATGGAAGCTTGACGTGACGCAGGACATTTTCGGTTAAAAGCGCGTCTCCGGCAAAGCAGACGTCGTCCGGTGTGCCGATGACGATGTGGTCGAGGGAATGCCCTGGCAGATGGTGAACCGGGAAGGTTACGCCGCAGAGTGTCACGGAAGTATCCTCCGGCTGGATGATACAGTCAACCGGGCAGCGCTGCTCGGTGTCGATGGAAACCTTTTCCTCCTCGGAGCGCCCGAAATAATTGGTATACCGTTCCAGCGCCGCCTGGGAGGCGATCAGCCCGGCTTCGCCAAGCGACATAGCCAGTGGAATCTGAAAGGCTTCGCGCAGGCGTTTGCTGTTTCCATGATGGTCGATGTGCGCGTGGGAAACGATCAGCCCCGCCGGGGTCAGCCCGGCGTCTGCCGGGGTCAGCCCGGCGTCTTTCAGAGAGCCGACCAGCTCGTCATATTCCTTTGAGTAACCATTGTCAAACAGGATGCAGCGGGTGTCGTCGATGCGGTAGATGCCGACGGCTGTTTTGCCAAGCAGGCAGTCTGTATTTCCAGAAACGTGTATGAGTTCCACGGAAAGAGTCCTCCTTTTATCATGAATAACACAAAAAGCGACGGCTGAGATATCTCCGCTGTCGCTTTTTAAGAATGCGTCTGATAGGAATCGAACCTACGCCTCAGGCTCCGGAGGCCGGCGCTCTATCCACTGAGCTACAGACGCATTACTTGTATGATACTATAATATTTAGAAAATTGCAAGTTTTTTTTCGGAAATACCGCTTGCCGAGTAACCAAATCACCGCTATAATATTAACAATCGAATAAGTCAGGAGGCGGTCGGGTGGGAGAACCGAAAAAGAAACCGGGACGCAGCCGGAAGAACGGAACGGACTGGGAACT
>NZ_FR895096.1:61805-71251 GCF_000434655.1 Clostridium sp. CAG:43
TATGTGATGCTGCTTGCGGCGGTGATTGTATTGATTATGATTGGCTCGGTGGCGATGTTTTCCGGGAAAATAACAGACATTCTGGGGAAAAAGGATGGCTTACCGGCAGAAATGGTGGATACAGGCGGATCTGGAATGGTGATTGAGCCGGACACGAAAGAATATATTCAGGACTTTGGCGGATGTATTCTGACAGAGAATGGCGAGCCGGGGATCACAGAGCTGATGAATACTTATTTTCAGGCGGTTTCCGACTGTGATATGGATACGTTTGTGAAGTTGTTTACCTCACAGGATACGAGTGAGGAAGAACACTACCGTCAGGAATTTGAAGAACAGAAGCAGTACATTTCCGGGTACCAGAATGTGAAATGTTATACGACGCCGGGGCTTAGGGACGGTGAGATGGCAGCGTATGTGTATTATGAGATTTTGTATACGGGCGTGGAGACACCGGCACCGAGTCTGGTGCGGATCTATGCGGTCCGGGCGGAGGACGGAAGCTGGCAGATCGATGACGGGAAAATGTCCGAAGAGCTGACGCAGTATTTTGAAGAGCTGTCGGTCAATGAGGATGTGCGCCTTCTCAGCAAGCAGACGGATGAAGCAATGGATGCGGCGATGGAGCAGGATGAAGCGCTGAAAGAGCGCGTGGAATTTATGAAACAGGGCGCATCTTATATGCAGGAGGAGTCGGAACCGGCTGCGTCAAATCCTTAAAATGCTTTATTGAATTCGTCTGGCTGGAAAAATAAAGTTTTTAAGGTATGGAAAGCTGAAAAGCGGATATTCCGGAGCATAGAGAAATGGTTGATAGCATATAAGATATAAAACTAATTGATTTATATAAAGCGAAAGTACAGATATAGAAAGACAAAGAGGCACAAAGAATGGATGTAAAAGATTTTTATTATGATTTACCGCAGGAGTTAATTGCACAGGATCCGCTGGAAGATCGTTCTTCTTCCCGGCTTTTAGTGCTGGATAAAAAGACGGGTGAGATGCAGCATAAGGTGTTTAAGGATATTGTCAATTATCTTCATTCGGGCGATTGCCTGGTGATCAATGACACAAAGGTTATCCCGGCGCGTCTGATCGGAAGCAAGGAGGGAACGGATGCACACATCGAGATTCTTCTTCTGAAACGCCGTGAGAACGATATCTGGGAGACGCTGGTAAAGCCGGGCAAAAAGGCAAAGCCGGGAACCGTGATTAATTTTGGCGACGGTCTGTTAAAGGGAACCGTTATTGATGTGGTAGAGGAAGGAAACCGGCTGATTCAGTTCTCCTACGAGGGTATTTTCGAGGAGATTCTCGACCAGCTCGGCCAGATGCCGCTGCCGCCATACATCACACACCGTCTGCAGGACAAGAACCGCTATCAGACGGTTTATGCGGAACACGAAGGATCGGCGGCTGCACCGACAGCAGGTCTGCATTTCACGAAAGAGCTGCTGGCACAGATTCAGGAAATGGGCGTCAAGATCGCGCACGTCACACTTCATGTGGGTCTGGGAACCTTCCGGCCGGTCAAGGTTTCGAATGTACTGGATCATCATATGCACTCGGAGTTCTATCGTATCGAGGAAGATGCCGCCAACATGATCAATGAGACGAAGAAAAATGGCGGACGCATCATCTGTGTTGGTACGACAAGCTGCCGGACGATTGAATCCGCAGCGGCTGAGGACGGCACGATCCGCGCGTGCAGCGGCTGGACCGACATTTTCATCTATCCGGGCTACCAGTTCAAGATTCTGGACTGCCTGATCACAAACTTCCACCTGCCGGAGTCCACACTCGTCATGCTGGTATCCGCACTGGCAGGCAGAGAACACGTGCTCACGGCGTATGAAGAGGCGATCCGGCAGAGATACCGGTTCTTTAGTTTTGGGGATGCGATGTTTATTCAGTAAGCAGGATATGTGTTTAAGAAAGACTCATAGTGAACGTGCTATGGGTCTTTTTATTTCATAGGAAAGTGTACCCTATGAAACATTCTCTATTCTTTCGAAAACTGTTTGAACCCCATGGACGAAAATGTTATAATTTTTATACTTTGGTTGCCGGAATCCTACGGCACAATAAATCGAAATGAGATGAATAAAATGCAAAAAAATCAAAATGATAAATCATACAAGAGAGCACAGCCAAGTGAAAAGCAGGAATCCCGGATTCCAGCGGAAGGCGTTCGTTTAAATCGCTTTTTGAGCGAGGCGGGCATCTGCTCCCGTCGGGAGGCGGATCGGCGGATCGCGGACGGGCGTGTGACGATCGATGGGCGCGTGGCAGAGGTCGGGCAGAAGCTGATGCCGGGACAGCGCGTGGCGTGCGATGGCGTAGCGGTGTCCGGCAAGGATGCGCCGGTGCTTTTAGCGGTCAGTAAGCCGCGGGGGATTGTCTGCACGACTTCTGATAAAGATCGGGCAGAAAATATCGTAGAATTTTTAGATTATCCGGTCCGGATTTACCCGATCGGGCGTCTGGACAAGGATTCAGAAGGGCTGCTTCTCATGACGAATGAGGGCGAGCTGGTCAATCGGATTCTAAGGGCTCGTTACGGACATGAAAAGGAATATCTGGTAACGGTGGATAAACCCATTGATAGTGAGTTTGTCCGGAAGATGAGCGCAGGAGTGAAGATTTTAGATACGGTTACCCGTCCCTGTGAGGTGGAAAAGACCGGGAAGACGAGTTTCCGGATCATCCTGACCCAGGGACTCAACCGCCAGATCCGCCGGATGTGCGAGGCGCTGGGGTACCAGGTGCAGACGTTAAAACGCGTCCGGATGCTGAACATTACGCTGGATGGGCTGAAAACAGGCGAGTACCGGGAAGTGACAGCGGCAGAGAGACAGAAATTAGAAGATATTTTGAACGGAAAGAAGAATGGCTGAGACAATGTTGTCTGGCAGTCAGTGCAGGTTCACATATGAGGTTGCATAGAAATGCTTGAAAACGCATTCAGAGGCAGTGGAGAGAGCGATGGGAAAGGTGGAGTCAGATAGATGGCAGAGGACAAGACAAAACGGATACGGGAGCTGATTGGGACGCTGCGGGCAGCAGGGCGCGCCTATTATCAGGAGAGCCGGGAGATCATGAGCAACTTTGAGTATGATAAGCTTTATGATGAACTGGTTTCATTGGAGAAAGAGACGGGAATTGTGTTTGCGAACAGCCCGACGCAGAATGTAGGATATGAGGTAGTCAGTGCGCTTCCGAAGGAGCGCCATGAGAAACCGATGCTTTCGTTAAATAAGACGAAGAGCGTGGAAGAGCTGGCAGACTGGCTCGGCGGGCAGACCGGGCTTTTATCCTGGAAGATGGACGGTCTGACGATCGTCCTGACCTATCAGAATGGAACACTTGTCAAGGCGGTTACGCGTGGAAATGGTGAGATCGGCGAGGTTATCACGGCAAATGCAAAGGCGTTCGTCAATGTGCCGTTAAATATTTCCTACCAGGGTGAGCTTATCCTGCGCGGCGAGGCGATCATCCGGTATTCGGATTTTGAGAAGATCAATGAGCAGATCGAGGATGTCGATGCGAAATATAAGAATCCGCGAAACTTATGCAGCGGTTCGGTGCGTCAGTTAAACAGCGAAATCACAGCGCAGAGACAGGTCCATTTTTATGCGTTCAGCCTTGTAAAGGCGGATGGCATTAATTTCAAAAATTCGCGGAAAGAGCAGTTTGAATGGCTGAAAACACAGGGGTTTGAGGTCGTAGAGTACCATGAGGTGACAAAAGAGACGCTGCCGGAGACGGTCAAAATGTATTCTGAGGCGATTGCGGAAAATGATACGCCGTCGGATGGACTGGTGCTTTTGTATGATGATATTGCCTACGGCCAGTCGCTGGGGCGGACGGCAAAATTCCCGCGCGATTCGATCGCATTCAAGTGGGCGGATGAGATTCAGGAGACGAAGCTTCTCTATATTGAATGGAGCGCGTCGAGAACGGGGCTGATTAACCCGGTGGCAGTATTTGAACCGGTTGAGCTGGAGGGAACGACGGTCAGCCGCGCCAGTGTCCACAACATCAGCATCATGGAGGCGCTGGAGCTGGGGGCAGGCGACCGGATTACGGTTTATAAGGCAAATATGATTATTCCGCAGATCGCGGATAACCTGACGCGCAGCGGCGTCCGGGATATTCCGGAGGTATGTCCGGTGTGCGGCGGTCAGACGGAGGTGCGCCAGCTCAATGATGTAAAATCACTCTACTGCACGAACCCGGACTGCCAGGCGAAGAAGATCAAGAGTTTTACTCTTTTTACAAGCCGCGATGCGTTAAATATTGCGGGACTTTCAGAGGCGACGCTGGAGAAATTTATCGGCGTCGGCATGATTCATGAGTATGCGGACATTTTCCATCTGGACCGTCATCAGGAAGAGATCGTCGAGATGGACGGATTCGGGCAGAAATCGTATGACAATCTGATTGCGGCGGCTGAGAAAGCGTCCCACACGACCCTGCCGAGAATGGTGTACGGTCTGGGCGTTGCAGGCATCGGTCTGGCAAATGCCAAGATGATTTGCCGTCATTTTAAAAATGATTTTGAGGCGATGCGCCACGCCACCGTGGAAGAGCTGGTCGAGATTGATGGAATCGGGGAAGTTCTGGCGCAGGCGTGGGCGGCATTCTTTTCGGATGGAAAGAATAATGCGATCGTCGATCATCTGCTGGCGGAGCTGACCTTTGAAGCAGGAGACGAAGAAAGCAGCGAGGGTGCAGATGAGGCATTCGCCGGGATGAACTTCGTCATTACCGGTTCGCTGGAACATTTCAAAAACCGGAAAGAGCTGCAGGAGCTGATTGAGCGCCGCGGCGGCAAGGTGACCGGAAGCGTGACGTCCAAGACGAATTATCTGATCAATAATGATGTGGCGTCGTCGTCCTCGAAGAATAAGAAGGCGCGGGAATTGGGGGTGCCGATTCTTTCGGAGGAGGAGTTTTTGAAGCTATAAGAGAGGTGAAAAAGCCGGACGCCAGACAGTGTTTAGCTGGCTTTTTTTTGCAGCTTGTGTTATGATTAGGAATGCTGATATAGTTTTTATTGTAAGTAGAAATGAATCATATCGGTATATAATAGAATCCTAAAATTCAAACGAATTTTATATAAAAAGGGGATATATAACCATGCCAATTAAAATACAAAAGGATCTTCCTGCTAGGGCAATTTTGGAATCTGAGAATATATTTGTGATGGATGAGGATCGGGCGATGAGCCAGGATATTCGTCCGTTGGAGATTTTGATTTTGAACCTGATGCCGATCAAGGAGGATACGGAGACGCAGCTTCTGCGGGCACTTTCGAATACACCGCTGCAGGTGGACTGTTCATTCCTGATGCTGGAAACGCACGTTTCGAAAAATACATCACAGACGCATCTGAATAAGTTTTATGTGACGTTTGACGAGATCCGCCGCAAGCGCTTTGATGGTATGATTATTACCGGTGCGCCGGTGGAGAATATGGAGTTTGAGGAGATCAACTACTGGGACGAGCTGACGAAGATCATGGAGTGGAGCAAGACGCATGTGACCTCGACGTTTCATATCTGCTGGGGCATGCAGGCGGGACTCTATTATCATTATGGAATTCAGAAACATCAGAGAAAGACAAAGCTTTCCGGCATTTACAGACATCGTCTTTTGAACCGGAAGATCCCGCTGGTCCGTAGTCTCGATGATTATTTTTACTGCCCGCATTCCCGTTACACGGAAGACCGGGAAGAGGATATTCTGAAACATCCGGAATTGCAGATTCTGGCGAAATCGGATGAGGCTGGCGTATTTCTGGTGATGAACCAGGATGGAAGCCAGATTTTCGTTCAGGGGCATCCAGAGTATGATCGCATGACGTTAAACAACGAGTACCACCGCGATCTGAAAAAAGGCTTAAATCCGCAGGTACCGTGCAACTATTACCCGGACAACGATCCATTTTCCATGCCGGTGCTGAAATGGAGAAATATGTCCAACACGCTGTACACGAACTGGCTGAATTACTATGTATACCAGATGACGCCGTATGTGCTGAAGGAGGACGAGCAGGAATAAAAAGAGAAAAAGGCTGTCACATCAGGCAAATTTAAATTTGGTTCCATGGATTGGAAGCAGATTGAGTGCCTGGGGCGACAGCCTTTTCTAAAAGTTATAGAATAAAAACGATACTTTTTGATACTTAAAAGCGGATTGCCATTGACTTGTACGTATGAAAATGGGATAATGAACGCAGAGGTGATTGGTATGTTTAAAATTAATCCATACAGACCCGGAGCGGGCTTGATGCCGACGTATCTGGCTGGAAGAGATGCCGATATGGATGCGATCCGGGATTTGCTTGATGCCCTGAAATTGGGGATTCCGACCCAGTCGGTTATTTTCAGCGGTTTAAGAGGAGTGGGAAAGACCGTTCTTATCAATAAGCTTCAGGAAATTGCCGAAGAAAAAGGAATTTTTTGTAAACACATTGAGGTGGAAGAACGAAAAGATTTTATTTCTCAGATTGCAAGCTGTTCGCAGGCTTTTTTGCGTCAGATCAGTACTGCAGAAAAATTTAAATCACTGATACAGAAGCCATTGGATGCAATTAAATCTTTGATTGTTTCATTTGATCCAGATGGAAATACATTTTCTCTGTCGCTGCAGGAGCGGGAGCTGTATCGTACAAGTAACCTGACACAGAGTCTGACAGATGTATTTACGGCGTTAGGGGAAACGGCGTATAAGACGGAATCGCCGCTTTGTTTTTTTATTGATGAAATTCAGTATATGAAACCGGAAGAGCTGGGAGCTTTAATTGCGGCACTTCATCGGACCAATCAGCTTGGCTATCCTCTTATGCTGATTGGAGCTGGACTGCCTAAAATTTATGCCATGCTGTCGGAAGCAAAATCATATTCAGAACGGCTGTTTATTTATAAAGAGATAGATTCTCTGGATCGCGATCAGTCGATCGAGGCAATCCGGAAACCAGCGGAAAAATTAAATGTTTCCTATACGGACGAGGCGGTTGGAGAAATCATTGATATTACGAAGGGCTATCCATTTTTTATCCAGCAATTATGCCAGATTGTCTTTCAGAACACAGATGGAAAGCGGATCGATGAGAAACATGTGGAATCCTGCATTCCAGAATTTTTCCATAACTTAGATAATGGATTTTTTAAGGTGCGCTACGAGAGATGTTCGGAAGCGGATAAGAAGTTTATTTTTGCAATGGTCTCATGCGATAAACTGCCATGTACGATTTCAAATATTGCGCAGGTTATGCATAAGACGGTCAGTGCCATTTCTACGTCGAGAGCGCAGCTGATCAATAAAGGGATTATTTATGCAGTCCGCTATAAAGAATTGGATTTTACGGTACCAGAGTTCAGTGGATTTATAAGGAGACTTCCGGAATTTGGGGAGTGGGAGAAAGAAAATCAGGAAGAGCAGAAATAGGAAATCCACTCTTCTAGATTACGCGCGCAAGTCTTATATGCGTTCCATCTAAATTACCGGGCATGTTCCCGCATCAGCGCGATTTCCGCCGCATATCCATCCGGATCGTTCGGCGTTTCCAGATAGAAGGGAAGATGCTTTAACGCGGGATGCTGTACGACGCGGATCAGGGCTTCGGCTCCGATGTAACCTTCGCCGATGCGTGCATGGCGGTCTTTGTGAGCGCCAAGCGGATTCAGGCTGTCATTCAAGTGGATGGCGCGCAGACGGGAAAGACCGATGACGCGGTCAAATTCGGTGAGAACCTCATCCAGGTGATTGACGATGTCATAGCCGCCATCCCAGATATGGCAGGTATCCAGGCAGACACCGAGATGGTCGGAGAGCTCAATGCGGTCGATGATTTCCCGAAGCTCTTCAAAGCGGCTGCCGACTTCACTTCCTTTTCCTGACATGGTTTCCAGAAGAACGGTTGTAGTCTGTTCCGGTTTCAAAATGGAATTTAACATTTCGGCAATGAAGGCAATGCCGGTTTCAACGCCCTGCTTTACATGGCTTCCCGGATGGAAATTATAGCAGTTTCCCGGTGTGTATTCCATGCGCGCCAGGTCATCCGCCATGGTGCGGCGGGCAAAGTCACGGATTCCCTCATCGGCAGAGCAGGCATTCAAGGTGTAAGGAGCATGGGCGAGAATTTTTTCAATCCCATGTTCTTTTGCAAATGAAAGAAATTTAGCAACATCTTCTGGATCGATGTCTTTGGCTTTGGCACCGCGCGGATTCCGGGTAAAAAACTGAAACGTATTGGCATTTATTTTGACCGCTTCCTTTCCCATGGCGAGATAGCCGCGGGAAGAGGAAAGATGACATCCAATTGTAAGCATGATTAGGAACCTCCGTATGTGTAGTAAATGATTTGTGTGATATCTGATGCTGCGGATTGACTTGGCAGCAGTGATATTGAAGCAGAGCCGAACGAAATGGCTGAACTTAGTATTTATGATAGACTTATGATAGCATAGAAGACGGTTAAGAGGGAAGCTGTATTATCAAATATAATTTTATAAAAGCAGTAAACAGGTTAGGATTAAAACGAGAATGGCATTGGAATCAGTTCGATGCCATTTTTTTATGTAATAAAAGCAGTCCGCCCGCATACAAAAGACAGAGGCCCCCAGCCTGGAAAAGCACCGACGGAAACAGGTGCGGGAGTGTTTCAAACGTAAAAAGAGTGTGTAAAAGGTGATTTGACCTCTCAAGACCCTGCAGGATTCCAAGCGCTGTCAGGAGGCAGAAGACGGGCTTTACGATCCCTTGGCCAAGCGGCAGCCGGATGGGGACTTCGTGGGAGAGGGCGTGGATGTGGAGAAAGGCGAGCACCAGTTCGCTGATGAGAAGCGTCGCCAGATAGGCGAAAATTCCCCATCGCGGGATGGCGAAAAGGACGAGCGACAGGGTGAGAAGCATGGAAACCGTATGGTGGACGAAGACGGTTCCCGTTTTTCCAAGCCCGTTTAAAATACTTCCCATGGTGGTGGAGAGGTAGAGAAACGGGCAGAGCCAGGATAAAATCTGGATGAAACGTCCGGCATCGGCGTTGTGGTAAAAGGTTTCGCCCAGTGCTGGACCGAAGCGGGTGAAGAGCCCGACGCAGAGAATTCCCATGTACAGGCTGTATCGGAGCGCCATGGAGATGGTGTGTTCGATTTTGTCCGGCTGATTCTGCGCCTGCGCCTCCGAGACTGCCGGGAGCAGGACGACGGCGAGGGAGTTGGTGATGGCGGACGGAAAGAGGACAAAGGGGAGTGCCATGCCTGTGAGAACTCCGTAAATACTGACCGATTCAACCCGCGAGAGCCCGGAGAGGAGAAGCTGGTTCGGTACAAAGATGGCTTCGAGGCTTTGGAGAAAGCTGAGCGTGAGGCGATTCGCCATGAGGGGGAGTGTCAGGGCAAGAAGCGGAGAAAGCAGAGGGGCGGCGTTGATACGGG
>NZ_FR895096.1:71299-72076 GCF_000434655.1 Clostridium sp. CAG:43
CATCTGACGGGAAAGATTCGGATTGGATTTGTCCGTGACAGGCCTCCTGGAAACCGGCTTTGAACTTCCATATACCAGCAGGCAGAATATAGCCGAAGCCGCTTCCCCGATCAACAGCCCCCAGACAGCCAGCAGCACCGTGATCGGAATCCTGTTCGTGTGGCAGACATGGACGATCAGCAGGACGGAGAAAATGCGGATGCACTGCTCGACCACCTGTGAAAATGCCGGGACTGCCGTTTTTTTGAGCCCATAATAATACCCGCAGCAGCAGGCATGGATCGCGCAGAAGGGGATCGAGAGGGCGAGTGCGGGCAGAAGCGGTGCACATTCGGGCGCAAGAAGGACGCGCGCGGCGAGAAAATCGGCGAAGGTGTAGATCAAAGAGGTCAGCGGCAGGGCGATCGATAGTGAGAGTGCGAGGCTGGCCCGCAAAAAGGCGCGTCCCTTTTCCGGGGAGGCGGCGGTCAGGCGGGAGAGTGAAGTCTGGATTGGACCGGCGCAGAGAGCAAATGCGATGCCATGTATGGGAAAAATCATCTGATATAAACCCAGACCTTCGGCGCCGATCGTCCGGGATAGAAAGATGCGGTAGAAAAAGCCGAGAATCCGGCAGAAAAAGCCGACTGCCGTCAGGAGCAGGGTTCCGGTAATCAAAGGATGAAATCTTCGCATAGCAGATCTCCGGGGAGGGTATGTTAGAAAAGTATATGAAGAAATAGAAAAAAGTAGAAGAAAGCTGGACGATTATAAAATGTTGGGAAGTCTTCTTTTTTA
>NZ_FR895097.1:0-6263 GCF_000434655.1 Clostridium sp. CAG:43
TTCTTTTCGCAAAAATGTCCGGATCGACTCGTCCCACTCGCGTTCCAGCGTCTTGTCTAACGTAAATTGGTTGAGCGACAGCCCGGTGACACAGCTTAAATGCTGGTTTTCATAATGAATATTTAAGAACAGTCCGCCGACCTGCTCCGGGAGCCATTGGCTTTTGCGGGCGGTCAGAAACTGTTCGGTGGCAGCTTTCGGAAGCTTCAAAATGATGGAGAAGCGCTCCGGAAGCTTTTTTCCTTTTATGAGGGAAAAACAGAATGGGCGCAGAGTTTTCCAGGTTGAATATTCTTCAATCTGCCCCTCGGCACGCTCTTCTTCGGAATAAAAGCTTTTATGGACGCGTCCGTCGATGGAGAAGGTGTTGAACGTCACGATCTCCGCTTCCTTGAGCAGAAAGCGGTCAAATGTCTCTCCGATGAACAGTTTCTGGGTAAATAATTTTATATCACAGATATTGCAGGCAATCATATGTGTCCTCGCTGAGATGGTAAATTCGTTATTTTCTGTGTAATGTAGAAACAATAACGTAGATTCTATTTTATCGCAGGCGGGAGGGGGACGCAAGTGACTTCTTATTGGCAAGACGGAGAATTTTAAAATTTTATTAGCACTCAACAAAAATGAGTGCTAATTTTCTATTGACATCTTGGAACGCTGGTATTAAAATAAAAGTCACGGTGATGGAAAATCACAAAAAAAGAATTTTACAAGCGTATATTTATGTAGCTGGATAGCAGGATTGGACGCGGCAGAGTGAAACTGCCAGACTCCATTTCCGGGAGCGGATATCCACTGTATTTTGCAATCAAAAGGAGTGTATAGATATGGCAGCAAAAACAGGAAGTTTATCAATCAACAGCGAGAATATTTTCCCGATTATTAAGAAATGGCTTTATTCCGATCATGATATTTTCTATCGTGAGCTGATTTCCAACGGATGCGACGCGATCACGAAGCTGAAAAAGCTGGCGCTGATGGGCGAGTATGAGGAGCCGGGGGAGACAGAGTATAAGATTCAGGTTACCGTTAATTCCGAGGACAAGACGATTACCGTCGAGGATAATGGTATCGGTATGACTGCCGAGGAAGTGGAAGAGTACATTAACCAGATCGCATTTTCCGGTGCACAGGATTTCCTGGCAAAATATAAGGACAAAGCAAACGAAGACCAGATCATCGGTCATTTCGGTTTGGGTTTCTATTCTGCATTCATGGTAGCGGACAAGGTTACGATCGATACTCTTTCTTATAAGAAAGACGCAGAGCCGGTTCACTGGGAGTCTGAGGGCGGCACTGAGTTTGCGATGGATAAGGGCGATAAGGAAGGCAATGGTACCAAGATTGTCCTTTATTTAAATGAAGACAGCACTGAGTTCTGCAATGAGTATCGCGCACGTGAAGTCATCCAGAAGTACTGCTCTTTCATGCCGGTTGAGATTTACCTGAAAAATGCAACGGCAGAGCCGGAGTATGAGACGATCGAGAAGGATCAGCTGACCGACAAGGACACCATCGTTGAGACGGTGGTCGAGGAAGCAAAGACCGAGGAAAAGGAGAAAGAGGACGGCACGAAAGAGACCGTGGAGGTATCTCCGAGAACCGAGAAATATAAGATCCTGAAACGTTCGGTGGCACTGAATGACATTCACCCGCTGTGGAACAAGCATCCGAACGAGTGTACCGAGGAAGAATACAAAGAATTTTACCGCAAGGTATTTATGGATTACAAGGAACCGCTGTTCTGGATTCATCTGAACATGGATTATCCGTTCAACCTGAAAGGTATTCTGTACTTCCCGAAGATCAACATGGAGTATGAGAGTATTGAGGGCACCATCAAGCTGTACAACAACCAGGTATTTATCGCGGATAATATCAAGGAAGTTATTCCGGAGTTCCTGATGCTCTTAAAGGGCGTGATCGACTGCCCGGATCTGCCGTTGAATGTATCGAGAAGTGCGCTGCAGAATGATGGATTTGTAAAGAAAATTTCCGATTACATCACCAAGAAGGTAGCGGACAAGCTGACTGGTATGTGCAAGACTGACCGGGAGACCTATGAGAAATATTGGGACGATATCGCTCCATTTATCAAATTTGGCTGCTTAAAGGATCAGAAATTTGCTGAGAAGATGGATGACTACATTATTTACAAGAATCTGGACGGAAAATATCTGACGCTGAAAGACTGCATGGATAAGGCGAAAGAGGAAGGTCATGAGAACCAGATCTACTATGTAACAAATGAGAAAGAGCAGAGCCAGTACATCAACATGTTCAAGGCAAACGGACAGGATGCGATCATCATGTCTCACAGCATTGATAATCCATTCATCAGCCAGGAAGAGCAGAAGCATGAGAACCTGAAATTCCTGCGTATTGATGCCGATGTCAATGACACGCTGCGCGAGGAAGTGAAGGAAGAGGACAAGGAAGCGCTCAAGAAACAGGAAGAGACGCTGACAGAGACCTTCAAGAAAGCACTGGGCGATGATAAGCTGCGGGTAAAGGTTGAGAAGCTGAAGGATGCTGAGATTTCTTCGATGATCACCCTGTCGGAGGAAACACGCCGTATGCAGGATATGATGAAGATGTACAACATGGGCATGGATGCGTCGATGTTCGGCGGCAGCGGTCAGGTGCTGGTACTCAACGCGAACAACAAGCTCGTTCAGTACGTCTTAGAGCACACGGATGGCGAGAATACGCCGAAGATCTGCGAACAGCTCTACGACCTGGCACAGCTCAGCCACGGTTCCCTGACACCGGAGCGCATGACGAAGTTTATCGCACGGTCGAATGAGATTATGGGTATGATGCTGAACTAAGGGCGTCTGGTTTAGGACTGTTTTATATAGGAAAATATGTTAAAATATCATATATGATATAATAACGGAGCTGCTGCACGTAAATGTGGCAGCTCTTTTATTACCTGTTAAGAGAGCAAATGGGATTCACTATTTCACGAATCTAGTATTTATGATAGAATAGGAGCACTTAGCAAGGTTTTTTCAGATTTGACGGGGAGGTGCGTGTATGTTTGTAATCGGGGGATGGAAACAGGTTGGCGCGACGTTTGATATGAAACGGCAGGCGGCGATCCGGGAGCAGCTGGAACAGGCGGGAATTGAGTATCAGGTCAAGGTGCAGAACCGTCTGAAATCGGGCGTGCTTTCCGGCAATCAGCGGGCGAGGCTGGGAAGTGCGGGAGAAAATGCGGCATCGGAACGGGAATATCTGTTTTATGTGCAGAAAGCAGAGGAGGAAAAGGCGCGCCGTGTGATAGAAAGCGCCGGAAGATAAAACAGGTATTTTCTGGGAATGAAAGACCTGAATGACGAAGGAGAGAAAATGGGAGAGGGAAACTGGAACGAATCGGATCTTTGGCAGCGGGAGGCAGAAGAAAATGGTCTGCAAACGGAACCTGAGCTGCAGAATGCGGTTCAGAGTCCGAAACAAATCCGAAAAACCTGCCGCCGCGAGGTGCGCCGTGTCTGCAATGTCCTCGGCTGGGCGCTGGCATTTTTCAGCGTGATGACGGTGCTTGTCAGCATACTTCTGGAAGTGGCTGGCAACGTATGGGCGGACGGAGGCGTGATCAGTACGTTTTTGAACCGGATGGTAAATGCAGCGTGGTATGAGGACGGCGGAAGCACGCTGGTCATCTATGCGCTGGTTCTTCCATTCGTATTTTTAATTCTGCGCCTTGTCCCGGAAGAACGGGCAGAGAAAATGAAGATTAGTTTCCTGCAGTTCTGTATGTTTTTTATTTTGGCACAGGGATTTGGAACTATCTTTAACCTGCTGGGAAATGCAATCAATGATGCGGTGGCGGCAAGTAGCGGCGGCGATGCATCCGCGATGAACCCGGTCAACGAGATGTTGGACTCGCTCTCGCCGGTAATGATTTTATATGTAGGGTTTTTAGGACCCATTATTGAGGAATATATCTTTCGATGGAAACTCTTAAACCGATTGCGCCGTTTTGGCGATAAGGCGGCGATCACCTACACGGCGCTGATGTTTGGTCTGATGCACGGAAATGTGACGCAGTTTCTCTATGCGGCGGTGATTGGCGTGGTTCTGGGATATGTGGCGGTGAAGACGGGACGGATGCGTTATAACTGTCTGCTGCATATTCTGATCAACAGCTGGTCGTTAGTGATAGCGATGCTTGGAACACAGGATACGCTGCTGCCGCTGTTTATTACGTTTCTGATGACTGGGGTTATGGGCTGCACGATCATCGGGTCGTTTGTTCTGCTGATTTTCAATTTCCGGAAAATCCGGCTGTCCGATGGGGCACTCCCAGAGGGTGTGAAATTCCGCAATATATGTGGGGCAATGTATGGGAATCTCGGGACAGTGGCATTTATTCTGGTAAGTTTGATTACGATGGCGTTTTTCTTGTCGAGATGATGTGGTGGTCAGCTGCTGTTCACAAGCAGGCACTTTTGGAAGTGAAAGTGCCGTAAGATAACGTGGTGGCAGCAGGAATTAGTTGTATTTAAATGCGAAGCCACGGTAAAACCTGTTACTGGGCACGTGTGCGTGAACAGTAACGCTGTTCACGTGTTTGTCGTGTATTTCACGGGATTATGCTTGACTTCCTACTGTGTGATTACTATAATAAATAGTAATGAATACTACGTGATGTGAATTGCGTAACGGGAGGACGTTATGTTATATAAAATTATTGGTGACAGCTGCATGGATTTGACGGAGGAACTGAAATTGGATCCGCATTTTCAGATGATTCCGCTGACCCTGCAGATAGGGGATTACAAGGTAACGGATGATGAGACATTTAACCAGAAGGAGTTTCTGGCAAAGGTAAAGGCAAGTCCCGAGTGCCCGAAGACGGCGTGTCCATCGCCGGAGAGCTTCAAGGAAGCATTTGAGGGCGAGGCAGAATACATTTTCGTGGTAACGCTTTCGAACCATCTGAGCGGTTGCTACAACTCGGCGGCTTTGGCAAAACGCCTTTATGAGGAAGAGAACGGAACGGACGGAAAGAAGATCGCAGTCATTGATTCCCTGTCGGCGTCGGCAGGCGAGTTAAATATTGCGCTGTTCATCCGGGATCTGTGCGAGAAAGGTCTTCCGTTTGAGGAGATCTGCAGGCAGACGGAGGCATATCGGGATTCGATGAACACGTATTTCGTCATTGAGACGCTTGATTTCTTAAAGAAAAATGGCCGTCTGACCGGTTTGACGGCTTTTATCGCGTCGGCGTTGAATATCAAGCCGGTTATGGGCGCGGACAGCGGTACGATCATCAAGCTTGATCAGGCGCGCGGCATGACCCGGGCGCTCGACCGGATGGCGGAGATTGCGTGCAAAGAGGGCGGCGATACCGCAAGCAAACGTCTGGTGATCGCACACTGTAATAACCCGGAACGTGCTGAGCACGTGAAAGAGATCATGTGTAAACGGGCAAACTTCCGTGAGGTAGTGATCACGAATACGGCTGGCGTTGCAACCGTATATGCGGGCGACGGCGGAATCGTTATGACACTGTAGGGAGAAAGGTGATGACAGCTGGAAAGGTGGAAAACGCCGGACAGCTGCGATTGATTGAGGAAAAATGAAGCATACATTTTTTAGTAAATGCACGAAAATGCCGTTCAGATACCGGACGGCATTTCTTTTATCCAGAATTGGAAATTTGACAATTTTGGCAGGAATGACGCTTTTGCTTGGCGGATGCCAGGCGGGAGGTTCCATATGGAAAGAGACAATCTCATTGGAGCCAAAAGACAAAACGGTATCGGAAGAAACGCTTGATCCGGAAACAGATATAGACGGGCAGGTGGAGTCAGAACAGGTAGATGGCGCGGAACTGGGGGTGGAAATGCAGGGGCAGGACGAATCCGGCAAACTTGAGGCAGAACCGGGAGAAAATGATTCAAATGAGTGTTCGCTTCTGTTTGCCGGAGATATCTATTTTTCCAACCATGTTTTAAATGCCTACGACCGTGTGGGAGGTATCGGCGGCGTCCTCGGAGAGAGCTTGCGGGAGACGATCGCGGAGTCTGATATTTTTATGGCAAACTTGGAATTTCCGTTCAGCGACCGGGGAACACAGGCGGCGGATAAACAGTTTACGTTCCGGGTATCGCCGTCCCGCGTGTCTATTTTACAGGAGATCGGACCAGACATCGTGACGGTGGCGAACAACCATGCGCTAGATTACGGCACGGACGCACTGCTGGACACGTGCGATACGCTGGACAGTGCCGGGATTTTGCATGTTG
>NZ_FR895097.1:6269-6473 GCF_000434655.1 Clostridium sp. CAG:43
AGTGCCGGGATTTTGCATGTTGGGGCGGGAAAAAATCTGGAAGAGGCGAAACAGCCGCAGATCATTGAGAAAAATGGAAAAAAGATTGGCTTTCTGGGCGCGTCGCGCGTCTTTCCGACGGGCGGATGGGCGGCAGGATCGTCGCATCCGGGTATGTTTTCGGCGTATGACACGGCTTCGGTCGTGCAGGAGATCCAGAAGGTA
>NZ_FR895097.1:6526-10183 GCF_000434655.1 Clostridium sp. CAG:43
CTATGTCCACTGGGGTATCGAGCGGAACACGCAGCCAGAGACGTACCAGCGGGAGATGGGACATCAGTACATCGACGCGGGCGCTGATCTGGTGGTTGGCAGCCATCCACATGTGCTGCAGGGGATTGAGCTGTATCATGGAAAATGGATTCTGTACAGTCTGGGAAATTTTGTGTTCGGAAGCTCGATTCCGGAGACAATGCTGGTGCAGGCGTCGGTANATGCTGGTGCAGGCGTCGGTAGATGCACAGGGAGAGACGGCGCTTTCAATTCTGCCTGCAACTTCATCTGCCGGATATACGAGAGAGCTGGACGTGGGGAAGAAAGAGGCGTTTTACCAGAAGATACAGGGGCTTTCGGACGGCGTGCAGATTGATGAGAATGGAAAGGTGCAGGTGCAGTAAAATCAATTCGTGAAATCCTGCCCCTGAAAACACCCGCTTTCCCGCAGTGCCTTGGAAAACGTATTCAAAAACGCCCGCTTATTTCCACTCCATTCCGGTGCGACCAGCAATTTTTTCGGTCCATCGCCGCTGATCCGGTGGATGACCATATCGGGCGGCAGCAGGCGGATACATTCGATCAGCAGCTCAATGTATTCGTCCATTGAAAAGACCGGAAAAGGTGCCTGTTCGTAGAGCTCTGCCAGCTTCGTGCCGCGTAAAATGTGGAGAAGCTGAAGTTTGATGCCGTCGATGGCGGGCTGGAAATCGGCCAGATAGCGGACGGTATCGAGCATCTGGGCTTTTGTTTCATCAGGCAGCCCCAGAATGACATGGACGATGACGGTCAGACCGGCGGCTTTCAGTTCACGGACGGCATTTTCAAAGACCGGGAGGGAATAACCGCGCTGGATGCGCGCGGCACTTTCCTCATGGATGGTCTGAAGTCCCAGTTCCACCCAGACCGGTTTTCGGCGGTTTAAGCGGGCGAGAAGCTCCAGGACATCCGGCGGCAGGCAGTCCGGGCGGGGTCCGATGGGCGGGTTCCGATGGACAGAGCAGCCACGTCCGGGTGGGCGATTGCTTCGGAAAAAAGCGGCTCCAGATAGGAGACAGGCGCATAGGTATTTGTGTAGGATTGGAAATATGCGACATATTTTCCACCCTTTATTTTATTTGCGACACGCGCCTTTGCCGCTTCGATTTGTTCGGTCACGGAGGTGTGAGCCGGCTCTGCAAAATCGCCGGAACCGCCGTGGCTGCAGAAAATACAGCCGCCCGTTCCCAGCGTACCGTCCCGGTTGGGACAGGTCATGCCGCCGTCGAGCGCCAGCTTGTAGATTTTCTGCCCAAATTGGTCTTTCAGCCATGCGTTTAACGAATAGTAGGGACGACCGTCGGAGTAGCAGCGGGGCATGGAGGAATCCGGGTGTTTGCCGGAGACGGTGGATGCAGGATGGAATGTTTCGGGTAATGATAGGTATGTTTGAGTGGTTTGCTTCATACGGACTCCTGTGTTTTACTATATAAATGAAAGCTTACCAGAACCACAGCATTTTGTAAATACACGAAAGAATATCGTATTGAGGCATTTTGAGGAAAATGATATAATATATACAAGAAGTCAGATTAAATCAAAATATCTGAAATCATAATCATATAAAGGGAATAATTGTTAATGTTCCCGGGTAGGCACTTTTGGAACCGAAAGTGCCGTAAGAAAACGTGGTGGCAGCAGGAATTTGCCGTATTTAAATGCGAAGCCACGGCAAATTCCGTTACTGGGCACGTATGCGTGAACAGTAACAAACAATTTGGGGAAAAGGAGAAGGGATATGTCAGTCAAAGAAACACTGAAACAGCTGGAATCTGAGAAAACGAAAGTGCTGATGGCAGAATTATACGGGGCAGAGAAAGCGGAGGAGAACCGGGCGCGTTACCGCTATGTGGCAGAGCGCTTTGAGAAAACATATGGGGAACGTGATATCAAGCTGTTTACTTCCCCGGGACGGACGGAGATCAGCGGCAACCACACCGATCACAATCATGGCAAGGTGCTGGCGGGCAGCATTAATCTGGACTGCGTCGGCGCGGCGGCACCGAACGGAACCGACACGATCCGCATATTAAGTGAGACATTTCATCAAAATTTCAGCATCCATTTAAGCGACCTGAAACCGAGCACGGGTATGAGCGGCACCATCGACCTGACAAAGGGCATTTTAAAGGGCTTTGAGGAGAGAGGATACAAGGTCGGCGGATTTGACGCATACATTACCAGCAATGTTATCAGCGCGGCGGGCGTCAGCTCTTCGGCTTCCTATGAGATGCTGATCTGCTCTATGTTAAATACGATGTTTAACGAGGGAAAGATGGATGTTGTCACCTACGCCCACATCGGAAAATATGCAGAAAACAAGTTCTGGAACAAGGCGTCGGGTCTGCTCGATCAGATGGCGTGCGCGGTCGGCGGTCTGATTACGATCGATTTTAAAAATCCGGAAGCGCCGGTTGTGGAGAAGATTGATTTTGATTTCGGTGCGCAGGATCACAGCCTGATGATTGTAAATACGGGAAAAGGCCACGCGGATCTGAGCGCAGATTATTCTTCCGTTCCAAACGAGATGAAAAAAGTAGCGCAGTACTTTGGCAAAGAGGTCTGCGCGGAGATTTCAGAGGAAGAGGTGATCGCAAACCTGGCGAAAGTACGTGCATTTGCGGGAGACCGTTCCGTGATGCGTGCGTTCCATTTCTTTGAGGAAAATAAGAGAGTGGAGCAGGAAGTAAAGGCCCTTCGGGAAAATGATTTTGCTGCTTTTTTGGAGGGAATCACAGCTTCGGGCAATTCTTCCTGGAAATGGCTTCAGAATGTATACACGACTGCAGACGTGCAGGAGCAGGGCATCAGCATTGCACTGGCGCTGACGGAATTGTTTATCGCGAAAAAAGGACGCGGCGCGTGCCGGGTTCATGGCGGCGGCTTTGCCGGTGTTATCATGGCGATGATTCCGAACGATCTGGTGGACGAGTATACAGAATACATTGAAAATGCGATCGGAGAGGGCAATGTATACCGCATGAGCATCCGCCCGCACGGCGCGATCTGCGTGAGCGAGCGCATCTAAAAATTGGGACCTGGAAAGGCGGTGGAATTTATGGGAAATAAAAATTTGATTATCACAATCGAGAGGGAGTACGGAAGCGGCGGACGTATTGTGGGACGCAAGCTGGCAGAGGAGCTGGGGCTTCATTTCTACGACGATGAGATCTTAAAGATGGCGTCGGAGAAGAGTGCGGTCGGAGAGGAATTTTTCCGTTTAGCGGATGAGAAAGCGGGAAACAACCTGCTTCACCGTCTGGCTGGCGCGAAGAAGGCAGATGTGTTCGGAAAGCCGTCCCTGAAAGGCGATGTGACATCGCCGGATAACCTGTTTAAATTCCAGGCGATGGTGATGCGGGAACTGGCAGAACAGGAACCGTGCGTATTTGTAGGCCGTGCGGCTGGCTATGTGCTGGATCAGGACGAGGAGATCGAAAATCTGGTCCGCATCTTTGTCTATGCCGACCGTGTGCGCCGCGTGCAGCGCGTTATGGAAGTAGACTGCATCAGTGAAGAAAGAGCGAAGAAGCGCATCCGGAAGATTGAGAATGAGCGGAAGAATTATTATAAATATTTTACTGGGAATGACTGGAAAAACATGAAGAACTACGATCT
>NZ_FR895097.1:10207-13195 GCF_000434655.1 Clostridium sp. CAG:43
CGATCAATACGACCCGCCTCGGACTGGACGAGACGGCGGAGCTGATCAAGGAATATGTGAAGCTGCGCGGGTATATAAAGTAGGGGAAAATGAAAACAGCCTGTCTGTGATGCAGGCTAAAAATTTCAGTTGAAGATTGCGGGAGGCAGGGCAGATTTGGAAGATGAGAAGTGCCAGCGGATCGCCAGCTCAATCAGCTCCCAGAATGCTGGGAGAGTGATTCCGGCATTCTGAATTTGCCTTTGACGACAGTAGAATCATTACGACCTTATTACAAATTATTTACGGTTTGAAGCGGTATATTGACGGTCAAAATGGAAAAATGATACAATGATTTCAGAAAGAAAGGGGGAGAAAGCATGAGAAGTGCATCTGAATTTAGGCAAATGGCGCGTGAGACACTGCGCGGAAACTGGAAACTTGCGATGGGAACGGGATTAGCAGCGTCCCTGATCGGTGCGGAGATTGCCGATACGGCGCCAAATGGAATATCAGAGCTGCAAAAAGTGATACAGGCACGACCGGAAGTGAAGAATGTGCTGACGCAGGTATTTCTGATGCGCAGCATGCTTCTGCCCTTGATGCTTTGCTTATCTGGGGCTTGATGGTGGTTATTATTGGAGGTGCGGGGCAGATGGGATACGCCCGTTTCCATCTGAATCTGGCAGAGAAAAAGGAAGCGTCCTTTTCTGATTTATTTTCCCAGTTTTCGCGGATCACAGATGGCGTGGCGATGGTATTTGTGCGCGGCTTTTATATATTTTGCTGGACCTGCCTGTTTTTCGTTCCGGGTTTCATAAAGACGTACAGCTATGCGATGACACCATATGTGCTGATGGAACATCCAGAATATTCCGCCAACGAGGCGATCACCGAGTCGCGCCGCCTGATGGATGGAAAAAAATGGAATTTATTCTGCCTGACCTTTAGCTTTATCGGCTGGCGGCTGATCTGCAGCATTCAATATATAATACCAGCGGTTCTTTTGTATACACAGGGAAGGCTCAGCGGTGTGACCGTGCTGTTTCTGGCAGCGCTGATGGGACCGCTCAATATTGGCTATCTGTTTCTGCGCCCATATGAGGAGGCGGCATTTGCGGCATTTTATAGGGACGTGCGGGATGAGAAGAGGGAAATAGAAGAGATAGAAATGCAGGATAAGTGGAGTGAGAATGAGCCGGAGGAAAGTGAAAATGCGTGAACTCTGCCTATACAAAAATGAAATCATTTGCATAGAACTGTGCTTGTGTAAGGATAGACGGAACAATAAAAATCTTTGAAAATCAAATTGGCGAAAGCCCAAAATAAGAATCTGCAATCAAAAAACACCTCAGAAAGTGGTCAAAATGAAAGCTTTCTGAGGTGTTTTTTTGAGTTGGATTATTTATTTTGTTTTAGTCCATCCGTGCTTTCTCAGACAGCAAATGTTTCTGGCAATAGAAGAATGCCGGAATCAGAAAGGCATCAGCGAGCAGCCATGCAAGCGGCGAGGCAAAACAGATGATGATGTAGCCAAAGATCGGCACCAGCAGGAAGCCGACCATGGCGCGGGCGATCATTTCGCAGACACCTGCCAGGATGGCGAGCAGGCTGTAGCCCATTCCCTGAATCGTGAAACGCCATACATTGACGATTGTCAGAGGTATGTAGAACAGGGAGTTGAAGGTCAGGAACTGGTGCGCCTGATGGATTACAACTGTTTCCGAGGCATCGACGAAGAGAAGCGGAATCACGCCGCCAAACACGGTCAGCACGATGCACGCCGCAATGGAGTAGATGCCGCCGATGAGAGTCGCGGACCGGACGCCCTGGCGGATGCGGTCTACCTTTCCGGCACCGGCGTTCTGTCCGGCGTAGGTTGCCATCGTGCCGCCCAGCGCGTCAAACGGGCAGCAGAAGAACATGCCAATCTTCTGACCTGCGGTGACGGAGGCAACCGCGATGGAACCTAAGGAGTTGATGGCAGTCTGGATGACAACCGAGCCGATCGCGGTGATCGAATACTGGAGTCCCATCGGCACACCCATTTTGCAGAGAACGTAAATATGTCTGCCGCTGATGCGTGTTTCCTCCCGGTGCATATGCAGGATTTCAAATTTTTTCTTCATATAGCTCAGGCAGAGAATACCGGATACTGCCTGAGAGATAACAGTTGCATAGGCAGCTCCGGCGGTGCCGGTTCCGATCTGTACGATGAAAAGCAGATCCAGTGCAATGTTTAAAAGACTGGATAAAATCAGGAAATAGACCGGCGTTTTGGAGTCGCCGAGCGCACGGATGATGCCCGCCAGCGTATTGTACAGGTAGGTTGCCGGGATACCGGCGAATACGAAGAAAATATAGCTGTACGCGCCGTCGATGATATTGTCCGGCGTCTGCATCCAGACAAGAATCTGCCGTGTAAGCAGGCAGACGATCACGGTCATGACCACGGCAAAACAGGAGGCGATCCATCCGGCATTGGCGACGAAACGGCGCATGTCCTTGTAATCCTGCGCGCCGAACCGCTGTGCAACCGGAATGGAAAACCCGGTGCAGACGCCGATGACGAAACCGTTAATCATAAAGTTGATGGCGGAGGTGGAACCGACCGAAGCCAGCGCATCAACGCCGAGAAATTTTCCAACAATGATCGTATCGACCATGCTGTAAAACTGCTGGAACAGAAGTCCCATCAGCATCGGAACCGCAAAGCCCAGAATCAGCTTCGCCGGGCTTCCGTTTGTCATATCTTTTATGGTAGAGCGTTGCGAAGAGCGGCTCATGGAAAAACCATCCTTTCTAAAAAACGATTATAAAACTCTGAGAGTAGATTTTATAAGAAATACATAAAATTGGCAATCCGAAAAATCACGAAAAAAAGTAAAATAGAGGCACTTTTTTTGTGATATAGAAGCGGGCTGGTCAGCACGCGGTATTTTACAATCAGTGACATACATGGTATCATAACGGGTAGAGTGATTTTTATTTCATAGGAAATTGCGTCCT
>NZ_FR895098.1:0-2795 GCF_000434655.1 Clostridium sp. CAG:43
GAAATTACTTGCAACAGACAATGGTTTTATTCCAGTGATACACATAATTCTGTTGATATGGTTCTGTCGGTAAATGGGATTCCGGTATTTGCCCTTGAATTAAAGAATCAGTATACAGGACAAAACGTTGATAATGCTAAGCGTCAGTGGATGTATGATCGTGACCCAAGAGAAATATGTTTTCAGTTCAATAAGAGAATCTTAGGATATTTTTGTATTGATCAGTTGGAAGTTTGGATGACAACACGGTTGGAAGGAAAAAATACATATTTTCTTCCGTTCAATCAGGGAGCGAACGGTGCAGGAAATGATGGCGGCAAGGGAAATCCTGCGAATCCAGACGGATATCCGACATCATATTTCTGGGAGTATGTATTCCAGAAAGATAGTATGATGGATATTATCCAAAAGTTTATTCATCTGCAGGTAAAGGAAGAAAAGAAACAAATGCCTGACGGATCAGAGCAGGTCACGAAGAAGAAAAGATTGATTTTCCCAAGATATCATCAATTGGATGTTGTACGTAAATTAATTGCAGATGTGAAAAAAGAAGGCGCAGGTCGTAATTATCTGATTCAACATAGTGCAGGTTCTGGAAAATCCAATTCTATTGCCTGGACAGCGTATAGACTGGCTTCCTTACATGATTCGAATGATGAATCTGTTTTCAGCAGTGTGGTTGTAGTTACAGACCGAACCGTGTTAGATGAACAGTTACAGGAAACCATTTCAGGGTTTGATCACACGATAGGGGCGGTAGAGACGATTGATGATAAAAAGAACTCAAAAGATTTAAGAGACGCCATCAATAACGGAGCAAGAATTATTGTAACTACATTGCAGAAATTCCCGGTGATTTATCAGGAAGTGGATAAGGTTGCCGGAAGAAATTTTGCGATTATTGTCGATGAAGCTCATTCTTCACAGACAGGAAGTTCTGCAATGAAACTGAAAGCGGCGTTGGCTGATACAGAAGCAGCATTGCGAGAATATGCGGAAATAGAAGGAAAAGCAGAAGATGAAATAGATAGAAATGACAAACTTGTGCAGGAGATGCTGACACATGGAAAACATCCAAATCTATCCTTTTTTGCATTTACTGCAACTCCAAAACCAGCAACACTGGAGATGTTTGGAAGTCAATGGACAGATGGAAGTTTCCATCCATTTCATATTTATAGTATGAGACAGGCAATAGAGGAAGGATTCATTCTGGATGTTTTGCAGAATTATATGACTTACAGTACTTGCTTCAAAATTGCAAAAGACACACCGGAAAATCCAGAGCTTCCAGAAAGCAGAGCAACAAAAATTATAAAGAAATATGAAAAATTACATCCATATAATATCAGCCAGAAATCACAGATTATCGTAGAAACATTCAGAGAGACTACGAAACAAAAAATCGGTGGAAAAGGAAAAATGATGGTTGTCACAGACTCGAGACTGGCAGCAGTTCGATATTTCCATGAAATCAAAAGATATATAAGAGAACAACATTATGTAGATATGGATATTTTGGCTGCATTTTCCGGAACGGTGCAGGATGGAGATGAAGAGTATACAGAATCCGGGTTGAATGTAAGAAAAGATGGAAGCCATATATCAGAAAGTCAGACAAAGGAAGAATTTCATGATAATTTCAACGTTCTGGTAGTAGCGGAAAAATATCAGACTGGTTTTGATGAACCATTGTTACATACAATGATTGTTGACAAAAAATTGAAAAATGTGAAAGCAGTGCAGACATTATCTCGTCTAAACCGAACCTGTCCAGGAAAAGTGGATACATTTGTGTTGGATTTTGCGAATAAAAAAGAAGATATTCTGGAAGCATTTCAGCCATTTTATCAGGAGACAAGCCTTGAGCAGGAAGTAAACGTAGATTTGATTTATCAAACGGAAAAAGAACTTCTGGATTATGCAATTTATAATGAGAATGATATCAAGGCATTTATTGATATATGGAATCATCCTGGTAAGCAGGATGCAACTGCAATGGGAAAAATGACAAGTGTATTAAAACCGGTAGCAGACAGATATAATTTGAAAAACCCAGAAGAACGGTATCAATTCAGAAGACAGGTAAGAAAATTATTACGATGGTATAGTTATATAACACAAGTAGTTCGTATGTTTGACGCAGATATGCATAAGGAATATCTCTTCCTTAGCTATTTAATTGGACTCTTGCCGGAAGAAAAGGAAGAACCGATTGATTTAGATGGAAAGCTGAAATTGGAATACTATAAATTGCAGAAGACTTTTGAGGGTGCAATAAAACTGGAAAAAGTTGACGGGCAGTATGTTCCATCTAAAAAGCAGGGGGCACAGGGGATCCGACAGAAAAGCACATTGGATGAAATTTTGGATAAGATTAACGAGAAGTATAAAGGACAGTTTACAGATGGAGATCGGGTGATGCTTGGTGCGTTACACGATAAGCTGATTGCTGATGATAAACTGGCAAGTTCTGCACGTACTTCAGATCCAAGAATTTTTACGGAAAGCATTTTTCCTTCTGCTTTTGGAAATGCAGCAATGGAAAGTTATATGGAAGCGCAGGACAGCTATGGTTCTCTATTTGAGGACAAAAGTAAGTATGATGCTGTAATGAGTGCACTGGCGGGAGTGATTTACAGGGAAATGCGTTCTAAAAAGACTGTGGATTACCGGAAAATTGAGAGAGATGAGCAAGCGCAAATGGTAGCGGAAGAACCAGTTAAATATGGGAAATAAGTAAGAATTATAAAGCGTGGAGGGTGTTTTATGTATATTTCTTCAGTTTCAATTGA
>NZ_FR895099.1:0-11610 GCF_000434655.1 Clostridium sp. CAG:43
TAACTCCTGCAAAACCGCCTGGTGCCGTTCCATCTGCTCCCGCCGTCCCCGGCATTCTGCCAGGGCAGCGCGCGCCTCTACCGCCTCCCGCTCCTGGTTTCGAAGTATTTCTTCCTGTGTACGGCATGTTTCCAACTGATTCTGCATTTTTTTCAGGTTTTGGGTCAGAGCCGTCCGCTGATGTTCCAAAGTTTCATATGCCTGCCGTTTTTTCTCCTGCTCCGCATAGAGCGGAAGCGCATCCTGCATCCGCCGGATCTGATCCTCCAGCTCCGGTTTCCGGCTCTCATAGGCTGCGGCAGCTTCCTGGCGCCTAGCCTCCATCTCCCGTCCAAATGCTTCCAAACGGCTCTTTTCTTCCAGTACCCGTTTTTCCTTTTTCACAAGCTCCAGATGGTTCTGTCCGGCGGCAAGCTTCTGGATTGCATTCTCTTCCAGTCTCCCCGTCTCTTCCTCGAGCCTCCTGCTTTCCTCCGACAACTGATGCAGAAATGCAAGCAGTTCCGCTCCATTTGTCCGGTACCGCTCTTTCAAAGACTGCCATCTTTCTTCCCACTCCGGAGCTACCGCCTCCTCCGTCCTGGGAACCGTCACCTGCCGGATGACTTCCTCGCACCGGGTCTTGTTATCCTCCAGCCTTCCATACAGCGTCCGATCTGCCTCCCGCAGCTTCTGCTGGATTCTACCGTAGATCCCGGTATGGAAAATGCGCGAAAATATCTCTTTTCTTTCTTTGGAGGATGCATGGAGCAGACGGATGTATTCGCCCTGCGCGATCATCGTGATCTGCGAAAACTGATCGCGGTCCACGCCCACGATCGCCCGGATCTTCTCATCAATCTCACGGATCCGGCCGGACATCTCACTTCCATCCGGCAAAAGCAAAGACGCTTTCGGCGCCACACTCGTCGCCGTGTATGCGCCGTCCTTATTTTTCCGCTTGCTGAGGCGCGTGTATGCCGGACTGGCGCGGGGATGCCGGACTGCGGCGGATCGTATAATCCTGCCCCTTATCCTCAAACGTCAGTTCCACCCAGGTCTCCGCGTCCTCCGGTGCATACTGGCTGCGAAGCATCGCGCCCTCTCTCCCGGCGCCACTCGCCGCCCCGTAAAGCGCAAACGAGATCGCGTCAAAGATCGTCGTTTTGCCTGCCCCCGTATCGCCCGTGATCAGGAACAATCCCGTCCCCGCCCGTTCGAAATCAATCTGCGTCACGCCCCCATAAGAGCCAAACGCCGACATTGTAAGCAGCTTCGGTTTCATACGCGTTCCTCCTCCTCTGCCTCTTCCACCATGCGCGCCAGAATCGTCTCCTGTTCCTCTGTCATCGGGCAGTGGCGCACCGCCTCATAAAAAGAGGCAAATGCCTGAAACGGCGTCACCGCCCCTTTTTCCTCCGGTTCTTCCTCCAGTCGTTTCCGCGTCCTCTCATTGTCCACCCGGATCTCCAAAATATGCGCAAATAACTCCTCCAGGCGTTCCCGGAAATCGTACATTTCTTTTTCGTCCGTCAGGACCACGCTCACATACGCGTCCGCGCGTCCGCTTCCATCCGGCATCTTTTCCATCGTATCTGAAAGCAGCTTGAGTTCTTCCAGTGTCCCCCGCACGCGCTTTACATCGGGATGGCAGAGAATCGGCAGACGGCGGATCTGCGGCTCACTTCCTTTTTCTCCCAGTTCCACCACCGTGATCCCCTTCTGATGGTGTTCTTCACTGATCGAATATTTGTACGGCGTCCCACAATAGCAAAACCGCTCCTGCCCTACCTTCTGTGCCCCGTGGATATGCCCTAATGCCGCATATTCAAACGGTTCCAGCACCGACGCATCGATCGCATCCAATCCTCCGGAGGTCAGCACCGCCGTCTCCGAATCGCAGGTTTCCGGATTCTGACCGTTCCAGACAAAAAACTGGTGCGCCAGAACCACATTGCGCTCCTGCTTCCGGATCGTCTCCCGCGCCAGGAGTTTCTGGAATGCATCGGTATAACCATTGGTGTCAAACAAATGGCGCACATGACCCGGACGGATAAACGGTACCAGATAAAAATGAACCGGTCCCCACTCATCTGTAAGTGTGACCTGCTTTAAATACTCCGTCCGATCTGCCGGCGGCAGCGCCGCGATATGGATCCGGTGGCGTGCCAGAAACGATGCGCCATACGCCAGCCGCTCCGGTGAATCGTGATTTCCCGCAATGATCAGGATCTCCGTCCCCGGACAGCGCCCGGATAGCTCGGTCAGAAACCAGTCAAAAAGCGTATACGCTTCCCCCGCCGGGACCGATTTATCATAAATATCCCCGCATATCAGAATCGCATCCGGCTTCTCTTCCTCCGCATATTTAAGTATCTGCAAAAACGCATTCTTCTGGCTCTCGCGCAGGCTATAGCCATTTAACATTTTCCCGATATGCAGATCAGAAAGATGAAATAGTTTCACGCAGGCACACCTCCTTTTTCTTTGATCCACTGTTTTTTTGATTTCCATTTTTTCCGCTTAAACATATAGGCATTTTCCGGACGTATATGGCAAAAAGCGCCGACACATCAAACCACTTCCCATGCCAGCGCCTTTTTTGGTTACTGTGAACCGTTACCTTTTTCTGTTTTGTTCTTCGCTCTTAATCCAGCTGGATCAATGCCATAAAGACCAGATCTTCATCTCCGGTATTGGCAATGCCATGACCCCAGCCATCCGGCGTGAAGGTCTTATCGCCGACGGTAACCGGACGTTTCGTTCCATTGTCATCGTACTCGCCCTGTCCCTTGATGATATAATACGTCTCGCTCTCGCCGTGGTGCTCATGATAGCCCAGGGAACATCCCGGTGCGATCGTTACCTCGGCAAACATCTTACATTTTGCATTTAACTCATTGTCATCCAGAATGTATTTTACAACTACCTGTCCTTTGCCGCCGTTCGCATTTTCCTTAACAACTGTCTTCATGCTGCTTCCTCCTCATCCTGTGCCATTCTTTCAGATTCGTTCGACACTATTTTTCTATGGAGTATTATAAGCGATTTTTTTCTCAACTTCAAGATCTCTACTTAAGCGCAATCCACATTTGTTGCAGTTCAGAAAATTCCTACTTGCTAAGTTCAATCCGCATTTCCAACTCGCTGTACGGAATTGTTACCTCCGGGAATCCTTCCGCATACGATGCAATCTCATACGGCGCATAATAGAAAACCACGCCCGTCTCGCTCAGATAAAACGGCGATTCGTAGCTGATGCCGTCTGCCACCGTATGTTCCAGATCCTCCGGTGATTCAAAGGCAAAATTTGTCTTTTCCGCCAGCTCCCGGAATGCCGCACCAACCTTCGCCTGCAGCTCCTCCACCGGATTCTCAACCACATCGCTCAAAGACAGGCGTGCCCCCGTTTCCCGGTCAAAGACAAAATACTGGCGGAACGGCGTTCCGTGTGCGCCGCCCGTATATTCATATCCATCCGCACGGACGCAGACATAATGATCATCCAGATACGTAATCGCGTCATCTCCGTCGATCGTAAGCGCCATCGAATAGACCGGCTGCGCTGCATCCGCCTCCTGCGGAAGTGTCTCTTCCTCCGATCCGTCCGATTCCGCCGTATCTATGCTCATCTCCGTGTCCAGATTCATGGAATCCGTCCGCGCCGCCGACAGAACCGATGCCTGCAGCTCCTGCATCGTCTGGTTCATCGCCTCGACCGCATCGCCCTCGCCGTCAAATACCAGCCGCTCTGCGTACACACTTCCCAGCTCCCGGCTTCCATCCGCACTCTTTAACGTCTCCGACTGCGCCTCGACATGCCCCAGCTCCCGGATCGGAGACTGGAACAGAACCGGCTCTAACAGCGTCGCTTCCCCGCCTGCCGCATCATCCAGCGTTTTTTCGCCCAGATAAACGCCGTAATCCTTAAACTGCTGGCAGTATGCCTGATTTCCCGTCACATAAAAATTACCATACATAGAAAAATCATTCGTCATGCCCGGCTCTTCCTCGACCGTAAAAAGCGCATTCTGCGCCTCGGCGGCATTTGCCGCTGCATCTGCCTCCGCATCCGCCGCAATCCGCTTAAACAAAAACTCTCCCGTGCTGGTCTGGGATGCCTGATTTTCCATCAGATACAAATATCCGTCCTGATACTGCACCAGGCTGATATTTTCCGCCGTCTCATATAAAAGCGTCCGTTTCTCCGGGTCGGAGACCTCATAGCGGTAACACTGCGTATTTCCATTGCCATCCCGAAGCAGGGCAAAGAATGCGTCCTTCGCAAACAGCACCGACGATGTATTCGTAATATCCGAAATCTCCCTCGGATGGCTGCCGTCCGCATCCGCAATCACCAGGCAGGTTTCATTCTGCACCGGCATATACCCAAACTGTTCCGTATAATATGGAAGAATCCCATTAAACAGCTCGCTGCAGCCTGCCGGAATCTCCCCGTAGATCGTGTCTGACGGTGACAGCTCTCCCGCTGTTTTGCCATTCTCATCGAGCGTATAAATGACATTCATGTTGTAACCCTTGACATACAGGCGGTTCTTTGACGCATAGAGCACTGACGGCTGATCCGTCAGATCCGCTAAATGCTCTTCCACACCGCTCTCCAAATCCAGCCGGTACAGCCCATAAAGCTCCGTGCCCTGTGTGCTGCCACTCTCCGCCTGTATCCGGTCAAAATACAGCCCGCCTCCGTAGACCCAGAAGGTGCTGTTTTCATCTCCTGTGTCAAACTGGCAGAGCGTCTTCATCTCGCCTGTCTCCTTCGAAAGGGAACGGATCTCCGTGCGGTATTTGAGGTACAGCATGCCATTCTCCTCCAGCACCCGATCCGCCGCTCCGAGCGCCGTGCTGACCGCGCCCTCCGTTTCCTCTGCCGCCTGTGTCTGCGCTGTTGTCTCAGCCGCCGGTGATTTTTTGCACGCTGACAGGGCTGCCGAAGCAGCAATCAAAAACACCGAAGCCGCCAGCACTGCCCTATACCCTGTCTTTTTCTGAACCTTTTTTCTCTGGTTCTGCTCTGTTCTTCCCTGATTCTGTTTCATTTCTTCCCGTTTCCACTCTTTCTGAGCCATCCGTCCAAACTCCCCACACTTTTTCTATTTTTCATCGGACCTGCGTCCGCTTTTTCTTCTGAATACAGGCGGAAATGGTGAATCCATCCCCGCCTGTCATACAGTGTACCCTGTTTTTTTTGCAATGTCAAAAGGTGTTCCAATATATTAAGTTATATTAATGAAACTGTAAGATTACAGTGCGCGGGTCTTTGACACCTGCATACCAGCTTTATGAGGCAATCGGCATTCCTACTGCAAATTATCCGGTCCGAATCCCATTGGCAGAAGCTCCGCCAGTGTATAGACCTTATATTCCTTCACGGAACGTGCCAGAATGATCTGAAATCTATCATCCTGGCAGAATTCCTTCATCACCTGACGACACACGCCACAGGGCGCACACCAGTCAAATTCCGAAGCTCCTTCCGGGCCTCCCACAACTGCAATCGCTGTGAAGCTGCGTTCACCCTCACTGACTGCCTTAAAAAAGGCAGTGCGTTCCGCGCAGTTTGTCGGTGTATAGGCCGCATTTTCAATATTGCAGCCACGGTAAATCCCGCCTTTTTCAGTCAGCAGAGCCGCCCCCACCTGAAAATGAGAATAGGGTGTATAGGCCATTTTCCGTGCTGCGAATGCTTCCTCGATGAGTGTTTCTATCCTCTCATTATTCATTCTTCGCATCCTCCTGAATCAAGATACGGATGGCTTCCACCGCTGTCCGGATTGCTGCCTCTGTATCATGGGCCTGTTCATTGGACAGGCCTTTTTTCGCCCGCTCCTGATTAGCCAGAACCAGGAAGCAGGCACCTACACGCACCCGAAGGAAGCTGCCTGCGATAAACAGTGCTGCTGACTCCATCTCCGATGCCAGGCATCCCATCCGAAGCCACGCCTGCCACTTATTTTCAAGCTCGTAGCTGACCGGCATCACCTCCGGCTCATGCTGACCAAAGAAGGAATCCTTCGACTGTACAACGCCCGCATGACAGCGGAACTTCAGATTCTTCGCTGCACGGATCATGGCATTCATAACATCCACATGGGGAACAGCCGGGTACTCAATGGGAGCGTACTCTCTGCTGGTTCCTTCCATGCGGATAGCTCCGCTTGCAACTACGATATCTCCGCCCAGTACATCCTCCTGCATACCGCCACAGGTGCCCACACGCAGAAAAGTATGGGCTCCGCACTTGGATAACTCCTCGATAGCGATAGCCGCTGACGGACCACCGATGCCGGTTGACGTCACACTGACTTTTACCCCATCGATGGTTCCCGTATATGTGGTATATTCACGATTATCCGCAACTAACACCGGATTCTCAAAATGTTCTGCTATCTTCTTGCATCGCTTGGGGTCCCCCGGCATGATGACATATCCGCCGATATCCTCCGGGCCGATTCCTGTGTGGTACTGTTTTCCCGTTCCTTCTGTATAATCAACCATATAATCGCCGCCTTTCTGTTTTTAACTTCAAGTCCAATGTCATTTATTTTATCTGATCCAGAATAGAAGTTCCGATGGTCCCCTCCGGCATTCTGACACCGAAATTATCCGCAATGGTCGCGCCGATAACGGCAAAGGTGTCACTGGTATCAAGCTTCCCACTTTCCGTATCCGATGGTGAATACGCAATAAACGGGACCTGCTCTCTCGTATGATCCGTTCCCTTGTAGGTTGGATCATTTCCATGATCCGCCGTCAGAATCAGCAGATCGTCCTCACGGAGTAGCGGCAGAAGCTCTCCCAGCTTTTTATCAAATTTTTCGATCTCTTCCCCGTATCCCACCGGATTTCTGCGATGTCCCCATAACGCATCAAAATCTACCAGATTGGTAAAGCAAAGTCCCTTGAAATCCCGCTTTGCGATATCGATGGTCTGCTGCATGCCATGTACACTGCTGTCGGAATGATTGCTTTCTGTTATCCCTTCTCCCACAAAGATATCGTTAATCTTTCCAACGGAAATCACATCATATCCGGCATCCTTCAGTGCATTCAGCGCCGTCGGTCCGGTAGGTTTCAAAGCATAATCATGGCGGTTACTTGTCCGCTTGAATTCGCCGCGCTTTTTGCCCACATAGGGTCTTGCGATAACACGGCCAACTCTCCACTCATCCCGCATAGTCAGTTCTCTGGCAATCTCACAGTAATGATACAAGGTCTCAAGTCCCATGGTTTCCTCATTGCCACAGATCTGAAGCACAGAATCCGCTGATGTATAGACAATCAGCTTTCCTTCATTCACTTCCTGTTCACCCAGCTCCTCCAGAATCTCCGTTCCGCTGGCTGCCTTATTGCCGATTATCTTTCTGCCGCAGCGCTTTTCCAGTTCGTCAATCAGTTCCTTGGGAAAGCCATGTTCTGTAAATGTGATAAATGGCTTATCCGTCCGGATGCCCATCATCTCCCAATGACCGGTCATGGTATCCTTACCATTGCTTGCCTCATTCATTGCCATGAAATATCCTTCCGGATGTTCTGCCGGCTTAACCTGCTTAAGGGCCTTGAGATTGGCAAGTCCCAATCTCTGCAGATTCGGAATATCCAGATGTTCCACTGTTTCTGAGATGTGCCCCAGCGTATCCGCACCGGCATCATCAAATCTGGCTGAATCCGCCATGGGACCGATTCCAAGGGAATCCAGTACGATTACAAATACACGATTAAAACGCATATCACTCATCCTTTCTACTAATTTTTGCTATATTTGATAGTTTACTTTTTTACACTCTCACACAGTCACGGGTAATTTCAGAAATGGAAGATACGCCGCACATAGCCATGGTATCTGCAAGCTCACTTCCGATCTTCTGGATATATGCTTCAACTCCTTCTCGACCTCCGCCATATACAGCTGTGACGAAAGGTCTGGCTATGATAACCGCATCTGCCCCCAGTGCCAATGCTTTAAATACATCGGTGCCGGAACGGATTCCGCCATCCACGAAGATTTTCATGGAACCGTCCACTGCAGTTGCTATTTCTTCCAGAACCTCTGCCGTTGCCGGGCACTGATCCAGGACTCTTCCTCCATGATTAGATACCACGATGGCTGCCGCACCGGCCTCTTTAGCCTTCAAAGCGCCTTTTACCGTCATAATACCCTTTACAATAAAAGGGACTCCTGCTGCCTCCACGATCTCACGAAGCTCCTCCACTGATTTACTTCCGGCCGGCGGATTGAAATTTTTCAAAAACGGAAGGCCAGCCGCATCGATATCCATGGCAGCCGCGAAAGCACCTGCATCCTTGACAAGCGCCATCTTTTCACGAATCATCTCCACATTCCATGGCTTCACTGTAGGAATTCCCAGTCCCCCTGCCTTTTTGATGGCTTCCGTGGCAGCCACCATCACATTGCTGTCCATTCCGTCTCCTGTAAAAGCAGCAATTCCAAACTCTGCACAGGAAGAAACTAATATATCATTGTAAGAAACATCATTCAGTGAATCGCCGTAATGCATATTCACGGCTCCCACCGGACCTGCAAAAAACGGATACTGAAAATTCTTTCCAAACAACGAAAGAGAGGTATCGATGGGACGTTTCTCCACCAGTGTATCCATCTGGACACGGATTTCCTTCCATTTGTCATAATTCCGAATCGCCGTATCTCCGATTCCTTTGGCTCCCGGACCCGGCATCTGATTCTTGCAGGCTCTTCCGTTGCATTCCGGACAGGCCTTGCAGTAATTTCCCATTTTTCCTCTTGCCAGTTCTAAACATTCTGCATAATTCATTAATCTGGTTACCTCCCTGTCACTTTCATGTGGTCTCGAAATCCTTTTGTACTTGATTCTGCGAGAAATTTTTTTGACAGCTGCATCATTTCCGGTAAGCAGCTGTCCACCACTCAAAACAACCATTTCACATATGATATAATAAAAACCTATCCCTTCTTCGGCCTCTTCTCAAATCCATGCACCCAATTTCCCCTTAAAAACAAAAACAGGAAAATCACGGAGCTGATGCTCCAGGTCAGTGGGTATGCCCAGAATATGACCCGGATATCCGGAATCAGACGCACTGCCAGTGTGATGTAGCTGACACGGAACAGACACCATACACAGAGCAGAACGATCATAGGCACGGCAGCATTGCCGGAACCCCGGAGTACAGCCGCGATACAGTGAGTAAATGCCAATAAACAATAAAACAACGCAATGGTTCTGGCCTGCATCACCCCATAATGTATCACATCCGGATCACGGTTGAATGCTGCAATCAGCACCGGTGCCGCCGTATATATGGTGATACCAATCAGTTCTGCAATGGAGATGGAGCAGAGGATACCGAACTTCGCACCTTTCTTTGCTCTGTCATACTGCTTTGCCCCAAGATTCTGTCCCACAAAGGTAGTTATCGCCATAGTAAAGCAGGTCACCGGCAGGAAGGCAAAACCTTCTACCTTAGAATAAGCTCCGCAGCCTGCCATGGCCATTTTACCGAATGCATTGATGTTGGACTGTACAAACACGTTGGCTATGGCAATGACTGAGTTCTGGAAACCGGAAGGTACACCATTCTGAATAATCTGCCTCAGCATATGTCTGTCAAAACGAATCTTCCTAAGCTCCAGCCGGTAATCTTCCTTCACCCGCATCAGATGCACCATACAGAGAATCGCGCTGACAAACTGGGATATAGCCGTTGCCAGGGCTGCCGATCCCACTCCCATGCCAAGTCCTGCGATAAAGAAGATATCCAGCACCACATTCACACAGGAGGAAATAATCAGATAAATCAGCGGATGACGACCGTCCCCCACCGACTGCAGGATTCCCACGAAAATATTGTACATGACTACACCCAGAGAACCTGCAAAATAGGTTTGAAAATATACAATCGATTCCGGAAGTACATCTGCCGGTGTTCCCATCAGTACCAGAATCTTCGGTGCCAGATACATTCCCGCAGCCGTCAGTGTGATTCCGGCCACCAGACCGAAGGCTGTGGTTGTATGAATCGCTCTCTGGAGATAATCCTTGTTTTTCGCCCCATAATACCTGGCAATTACTACACCGGCTCCCATGGCAATACCGTTAATAAAACCTACCATCAGGAAAATCAGGTTTCCCGACGAACTGACTGCTGCCAGTGCATTGCTGCCAAGATAATTACCTACAATCAGGGAATCCGCTGTATTATACAGCTGCTGAAACAGATTCCCCAGAAACAATGGTATGGCAAATAAAATAATCTTCTTAGAGATACTTCCCTCTGTCATCCTCGTTTTGCTTTCAGCCTCCATAAAACCCCCAAAATTAATCATATTTATGCACACAGTCGATGACTATTCATCGCCCCTCTGCACGCATATGTTCTCGATCTCATTATAGCCGACTGCCAGCAAATTCTCAATACTTCTTGCGCTGAGTGTGTAGCCATTGGCTGTGATTAACAGTGCTAATCGGAACACATCGTTTTTATGTTTCTTTATATTTTTGCTGTCAACCTGCTCTCCATTTAGCTTGCGTTCTTTTAAATCCAGCCACGCTTTCGCCTTAAATGGTATCAGGCAAGTCGGACTTAATACCGGAATGCCATCAACCATCTTTTGTCCGGTTTTTAGCAACTCATAATACGCTTCATTTAAAAGAATTGCCGACAAACTAGATATTTCATCATCTATCAGAAGCGATGTGAGAACTGCATCATCTTCCAATATAATGAAATCCGGATTTCTGGAAAATATCTCTATCATATTAAGCAAAATTTCCACTCGATGAGTGGAAATTCTACAATATCTAAACTACTTCTTGAATTTATATTTTCCTTTTCCATGACCGGATACTGGTTCAATAATGTCTGTCTTTAGCAAATTAGAAAGAAGTTTTGCTTCCAAATACTCTGTTGTTTCGTGAATGCCTTTTTGCAGGTTCGTATAGTTTGCACGCACAAGTGCATTTCTGAAATACCAGGCGTTTTCTGCAAAAATATCATTGGTTGCAGAGAACCCAAGCGTCCTTACATAACAGTTGCCCCATCAAGCATCCATTCTTTCTTTGTGATGTTGTAATCTCTAATCTTTCCGGCGTGTTTATAAATACCCTGAAAGAGTTTACGGTGGATAGAGATATACTCGTTTGGCGAAAATGAAAACGCTGTTTCAGAAAGAATTTCTGCGATACGGGACGAAACCTTATCTGCTTCTTCGGTACGCTCGTCATCGGACAAATGCACTGGTCTTGTTTCATAAAAAATTGCGTCCTATGAAACAAAAACTCAAATTTGCTATTTTTATCCCCAATACTTTCTATTTTAACTTTATCATATATGCATCTATTCCAAAACCACTTCGACGCAAACGGTCAAACTTCGACCTAATTGGTATCTGGGGATCAAAAAAATGCCGCCTTACGCGACATTTTTCTGAATCCGAATCTTATATTTAATTTATAATCACACCTCCAGCTTCCGCTTCTTTGCCAGCTTCTTCATCTCCTCCGCATTCTGCCGAACGGTCTCGGTGATCTCCGCGCCACCCAGCAGTCTCGCAAGCTCGTCCACCATCGCCTCGCGGTCTAAGGCGCGGATGGAGGTTGCCGTCCGTCC
>NZ_FR895099.1:11621-16202 GCF_000434655.1 Clostridium sp. CAG:43
CGGATGGAGGTTGCCGTCCGTCCATCGGACGCGGATTTGCGGATCTCGAAGTGCTGGTCCGCCATCGCCGCGATCTGCGGCAGGTGCGTGATGCAGATGACCTGACGGCATTTGGAGAGGATCCGCAGCTTCTCCGATACCATCTGTGCAGTCCGTCCGCTGATACCGGTGTCAATCTCATCAAAAATCAACGTTGGAACCTGATCGGTCTCCGCCAGCACCGTCTTGATTGCCAGCATGATACGCGACAGCTCACCGCCGGACGCCACCATACCGAGTGGCCGAACCGGTTCGCCCGGATTCGTGGAAATCAGGAATTCCGGCTCGTCGATACCGCCCGCCGTGAAATGATCCAGCCGCCTAAACTCCATCTCAAACTGCACATCAAGGAAATTCAGTTCCCGAAGCCCGTCTGCGATCTTCTCCACCAGCTCCCCGGCAAACTGCTTACGCGCTGCTGACAATGCCTCGGAATGTTCTTTCAGTACTGCTTCCGCCTGTTCCAGTTCTTTTTCCGCCTGTTCCCGAAGTTCATCGTAATTCTCCAGTTCCTGCAGTCGCGCTTTCTTTTCTTCCAACGCCTGAAGTACCTCCGGGATCGTCTTCCCATACTTGTTTTCCAGGCTCCGGATCAGGTCAAGCCGCTCCTGCGTCTCCCGAAATGCCGCTTCGTCAAAGGTCATATCGTCCATATATCCGGCGATCTCCCTGGAAAGATCCGAAAGAAGGGAATCTACATCGCACAGCTCGTCACGGATCCCCTTCAATCCCTCGTCAAATGCCATCGCACCATCGATCTCACGGAACGCCCGCGACACCGCATCGCCGGACACCGCGTCATATGCCTGTGAAAGACTCTCAGCGATCCGTCTGGCATTGGAAAACCGCTTAAAATCGGCTGCCACCTTTTCCTCTTCGCCATCCTTTAACGCGGCATTTTCAATCTCCTCGATCTCAAACCGGCAGAAATCCATCTCCCGCAGTCTCGTCTCCTGATCGGATGCAAATGCGGCACATTTCTGTTTTAACTGCATATACAAGCGATAGGCAGCTTCCGTACTCTGTTTGAATGGGAGAAGTTTCTCCCCGCCATACGCATCGAGGATTTCCAGATGTTTTGACGCATTCACCAGCGACTGGTGTTCATGCTGTCCGTGCAGATCGATCAGAAGACCCGTGATCTCCCGCAGCCTTGCAGCCGTTACCGTCTCGTCGTTGATGCGGCTGATGCTCCGGGTCGGTGTGATTTTCTTAGAAATGATTAAAATTCCCTCTTCATCAGGGTAAACATCATGTTCCTTCAGCTGCTCGCGCTTTCTCTCATCATCGATGGAGAAAACCAGTTCAATGTAGGCGCTGTCGCAGCCCCGGCGTATCATCTCTTTCGGTGCTTTTCCGCCCAGCGCGATCTGGACCGAACCGATGATGATCGATTTTCCGGCTCCCGTCTCACCGGTCAGAATGTTGAGTCCGTCCCCGAACTCCACCTCCGCCGAATCGATCAGAGCCAGATTTTTCACTCGTAAATGATAAAGCATCCGCTTTCCGTTCCTCCTTATCAGCGGTTCCCGCAAAAAATGTGTGAACCCACCTTACCTCATCCCGCAATCAGCTTGCGGATCTTGTCCATCAGCACGATCGTATCGTCCACCGTACGGACTGCACACATGACCGTATCGTCCCCGGCGATGCAGCCGACAATCTCTGAAAAATGGATGGCGTCGAGCGCTGCCGCGACTGCCATCGCCATGCCTGACACCGTCTTGATGACAAGGATGTTCTGCGCCATATCCATGGAAACGAAGCTATCGTGCAGAATACGGGTATATTTATCATTGAACGCCGTCTGAGGATGGAAAACCGCATATTTCTGTCCGCCGTTTTCTGTCTGGATCTTAGACAGCTTTAACTCCCGGATATCCCTGGAAACCGTTGCCTGCGTGACATTGTATCCCTCTTTATTCAGATATTCCGCCAGCTCTTCCTGCGTTTCAATCTCATATTTTCCAATCAATTCCACAATCTTGCTGTGACGTTCCATTTTCATGGCTCTGACTCCTTTTATATCTGTTTCATTTTGTTCCGTATATTTTCCAAAAATGGCACCTGTTTGAGCTGAATCAATGTCGTCTCGATCTCTGATTTTGCTATCTCGATTGTATCACCCGGCTCAATATCAACCACCGTATCGCCGTCAAAGCTCAGCGAAACCTTCGTCCGCCCGGTCGTCTGAATCCGCAGGCTCAAATGGTTATCCGGCGGCAGAACGATGCTGCGCGAATTGAGTGAATGCGGGCAGAGCGGTGTCAATACCATCAGATCCGCCTCCGGCGCCACGATCGGACCGCCCGCTGACAGGTTGTATGCCGTCGAACCGGTCGGGGTCGCAACCACCATTCCATCCGCCGAATACTCATTAAACAGCTGTCCATTGACAGCCAGCTCAAACCGGAACGCATCGATTCCCATACGGTTCAGGACGATATCATTCAACGCGATATCCTCCATGACGACCTTCCCGCCGGAAATCACGCACCCCTTGAGCATCATCCGGCTTTCCAGACGATAGTGATCTTCCATCAGATCCCGCATGGCAGGCAGAATGTCCTCCTCATGCCCGATCTGCGTCAGATACCCCAGATGCCCCATATTGATGCCAAACAGTGGAATCTTCCGTCCCGCCAGATCACGCGCCGCCTGAATCAGCGTTCCATCACCGCCCAGACAGATCACACAATCTGTATCCTCCGGCACCGTTCGGCGATCGGTATAGCGGTATGCCGCAGCCACTTCTGCGTCCCTGCGAAGTCCATCATGGCGATCCAGACGGATGCAGCGGCAGCCCTGTTCCGCAAAAAAGCTGCAAATCAAACCGGCCGCCTCCTCTACGCGCGGCTTTTCGCGGTTTACAATCAGATAGAAATTTCTCATGTTTTGTCTAACTCCCTGTGAGCTTCCTCAACAACCTGTTCCGGTGAAACCGGACACTCTTTTTCCGCTTTTGCAAGTGCTTCCTCACCAGTCACAGTTTCCTCCGATACCTGCTCCGGTCTATGCAGGTACAGGAGGTACTCGATATTTCCCTCCGGTCCCTTGATCGGGGAAAATTCCAGATTCCGGATCTCAAAACCGATCTCTGCCGCATATGCCATCACCATCTGAATGACCTCCAGATGCGTGCTCTTCTCGCGAACAACGCCCTTCTTTCCGACTTTCTCACGTCCCGCCTCGAACTGCGGCTTGATCAGTGCAACCACCTCGCCGCCCGTGCTTAAAATCTCCTTGACCGGACCTAAAACCTTCGTCAGGGAAATAAAGGAAACGTCGATCGAAGAGAAATCTACCGGCTCGCCGATGTCCTCCGGTGTCACATAACGGATGTTTGTCTTCTCCATGCAGACCACACGCGGATCATTGCGAAGTTTCCACGCCAGCTGTCCATGTCCTACATCGACCGAAAACACCTTGACCGCGCCATTCTGCAGCATACAGTCGGTAAATCCGCCTGTGGACGCGCCGACATCCATACAGACCTTTTGATCCAGCATCACTCCGAAATGCGTCATCGCCTTCTCCAGTTTCAGACCTCCGCGGCTCACATATTTTAAGGTAGATCCACGTACCTCGATCTTCGCATTTTCATCGAAGGTCGTACCCGCCTTGTCTTCTTTCTGATCTTCTACATATACAATCCCGGACATGATGATCGCTTTCGCCTTCTCACGGGATTCTGCCAGACCTCTCTTGACGAGAAGTACATCTAACCGTTCTTTCATTCTATGTTCTTCCTTCCGCTGCTGCCACTCTTTTGTTTCCCATCATGCTTCCGCGTCAGTCTCCAGCACACCTTCACGTTTCAGCTGCGCCAGAATCGAATCACTGTCAATTCCCAGCTCATTCCGGAGCACCGACACATTTCCGTGTTCGACGTAGGCATCCGGCAGCGCTATATTAACTACCTTAATCTGCGGATAATGCTTCTGTACATAATCCGTCACCCGCTCGCCGTAACCGCCGCGCAGGACATTTTCCTCCAGTGTCACGATCGTATGGTGCGTTCCTGCCAAATGGTCGATCACGTCGGTATCCATCGGTTTCACAAACCGCCCGTTGACCAGCGTACACGGCTGCCCGGCACTCTTTAATTTCTCCCGGATATGCTCTGCCGTACTGACCATGCTTCCGACTGCCAGAAGCGCCGTCCCTCTCTCCTCATACAACATCTCGCTGACGCCATACTCGACTGGTGCCAGAAATTCCTTCAAACCCCGGTACGCCTCGCCCCTCGGATAACGGATCGCAATCGGTCCATCGTAGGAGATGGCAAACTGCAGCATCTTTTCCAGTTCCCAGCGGTTCTTCGGCGCCATCACGCTCATATTCGGCACAGAGGAGAGGAATGTCAGATCAAAAATACCCTGATGCGTCTCCCCATCGCTTCCGACCAGTCCCGCGCGATCCACGCAGAACACAACCGGAAGATTCTGGATACAGACATCGTGAATGACCTGATCATATGCCCTCTGTAAAAAGGACGAATACACCGCCACCACCGGTTTCAGACCGGCTGCCGCCATACCC
>NZ_FR895099.1:16233-29598 GCF_000434655.1 Clostridium sp. CAG:43
AACCGCGTGTTCCTCCGCGATTCCCACATCGAAAAAGCGGTCCGGATATTCTTTCGAGAACCGTTTGAGCCCCGTTCCATCCGGCATCGCCGCCGTCACCGCCACGATCTTCGGATTTTCCGCTGCCAGACGGCAGATTTCTCTGGAAAATACATCTGTATAGCCCGGATGTTCCTTTTTCCGGAGCGGTTTTCCCGTTTCAATATCAAATGGTTCAACTCCGTGAAATGCCGACGGATTCTTCTCCGCCGGACGGTATCCCTTGCCCTTTTTCGTAATCACATGGATCAGCACCGCGCGGTTGATCTTTTTCGCCTCGCTGAAAATACGGATCAACCCCTTAATATCATGTCCATCCACCGGTCCCAGATACGTGATTCCCATATTTTCAAACCACATGCCCGGAATCAGAAGCTGCTTGATGCTGTTCTTTGTCCGGAGCAGCGTGCCGACCAGATCCGAACCGATCATCGGGATCCGCGATAACGTGCCCGCCACATTCTTCTTCAACAGATTGTAGCCCTCATCTGCACGAAGATTATTCAGATACCGCGACATACCGCCGACATTTTCCGAAATGGACATATTATTATCATTTAAAACAATAATAAAATTCGTCTTGAGCCGTCCCGCATTGTTGAGCGCCTCATACGCCATGCCGCCGGTCAGCGCGCCGTCCCCGATGACGGAAACGATCGAATAATCCTCGCCCAGCAGATCGCGCCCCTGTGCCATACCAAGCCCCGCCGAAATCGAAGTCGAGCTGTGTCCCGTGTCGAACGCATCAAACGGGCTTTCCTTCCGCTTCGGGAAACCGCTCAAGCCCCCATACTGGCGCAGCCCATCAAAATTATCCTTCCGCCCGCTTAAAATCTTGTGCGTATAGGACTGGTGCCCTACATCCCAGATAATCTTATCCTTCGGAAGATTCAGCGCGCAGAACATTGCAATCGTCAGTTCCACCACGCCTAAATTGGACGCCAAATGACCGCCTGTCCGGCTTGTCGTCTCGATCAGAAACTCGCGTATTTCCGCCGCCAGCTCCTTGCGTTCTTCCTCGCTCAACCGTTTTACATCCTCCGGTCCTTTTATCGTATCTAATACCATTCTTTCATCCCCCAAACCGTTTTCCACATCCGCTGTCGTCCCCGGTCTTCGATTGGATTTTTTATTTTTCACGGCTGACCAGCATCTCGATCAGCTCTTCGAGGAATTCATTCTTTCCAGGCAGAGAATAGAGGATATCAACCGCCGTCTCCGAAAGCTGTTTGACATCATGCTTCGATTTCTCGATTCCCTCCAATGTCACATAAGTGGTTTTATTGTTTTTCTCATCGCTCAGAACCGGTTTTCCAAGCACCTCCTGGCTGCTGGTAACGTCGAGAATATCATCCTGGATCTGGAACGCCAGACCGATCGCCGCCGCCATACGCTCTACTGTCCCGCACTCAGCTTCGCTCGCGCCCGCCATCACGGCTCCGATCACCATCGACGCCTCCAAAAGTGCTCCCGTCTTTAAACGGTAGATAAAATCCAGCTTATCCTTCGGAATCGGCTGATTCGTCAGTTCCACATCCACCGTCTGACCGCCGATCATGCCGTAAATACCCGTTTTTTCAGATAAAATCTGGATACAGTGTCCCACCTTTGCCGCATCCGGCGTCATCGCAAATGCCTTTGCCGCCGTCTCGATCGCATAAATCAGAAGGGCATCTCCCGCCAGAACTGCCATATCATACCCATATGCAACCCAGGTCGTCTTTTTTCCACGGCGGTACTCGTCATTGTCCATACATGGAAGATCGTCATGAATCAGGGAAGATGTATGAATCATCTCGATCGCCGCCATCAGCGGCTCAATCTCTTTTCCCTGACCGCCAAACAGACGGTATACCTCACGCATCAGAATCGGACGAAGGCGTTTGCCGCCTGCCTTCACACTGTAATTCATCGCTTCAAAGATCGTTTTCTGATGCCCTTCCTCTGCCGGAAGATAAGAATATACAATCTCTTCCGCTTCCTTGACTGCCTGTGCCAGCCGTTCCTTTGCATTTTCCATCTCTGTCACGCCTCCGTCTCCTCGCCGTTTACGACCATAATCTGTTTTTCAACCTTATCTATCTTTTCACTGCAGGCGCGGACCAGACGCATTCCCGCCTCATAGGACGCAAACGATTCTTCCAGCGTGCTGCGGCTGTCCTCCAGCGTCCGCATAATGCCATCCAGACGGTCAAACATTTCCTCGATCGAAAGTTCTTCCTTATTTTCTGCCATCGATCCTGCCTCCTGTTTTATCTAATATACTCTCGGAATCTTTCCTGAAAGAAAACGTGTTCTCAAATCTCTCTGTTATGATTCACACGCAACACAATGAACCACTTTTTTACCCAGGCAGGTTTTCCTGATAAACCTCCCGGATCTCTGCCTCCACGCGTCCATCTGGCAGACGGACGGTCAGTGTATCCCCAGCTTGCAATCCTGTCACTGTCTCCACACGTTTTCCATCTGCATCCGTCACGAACCCATATCCGCCGCTTATCTTTTTTAACGGGGAGAGACCATCCATCCGGCTGCACACCAGTTCCAGACGATGGCGCAGATCGGACACCTTTTTCTCCATCTGGCGCGCCATCTTAACTCTCGCATCTTCCAGATACTGCCGTCTCTCATTTAACTGGCTCTGCGGACTGTGAAGCTGCAGGCGCAGACGAAACTGCTCCAGGCGATAGGCATACTGCTCCGCCTTCTGCTCCATCCGCTTCGTCATCTGCTGTGCCGCCGCAATGCACTGCTGCTCAAACAGGTGGTAATCAAAAACCGCCAGTTCTGCCGCCGCCGAAGGAGTCGGGGCACGCAGATCCGCCACATAGTCCGCGATCGTAACGTCTGTCTCATGCCCGACCGCCGAGATTACCGGCGTCCGGCACGCAAAAATCGCCCGCGCCACACTCTCCTCATTGAACGCCCACAGATCCTCAATCGAACCGCCTCCGCGCCCGACGATCAGCACATCCAGATGCAGCGCATCCAGGGTCTGGATCGCCCGCACGATACTCGGCGCTGCCCCTGCTCCCTGCACCAGTGCCGGGCAGAGGACAAGCTGCACGTAAGGGTTCCGCCGTCCCGAGATATTGATAATATCCCGGATTGCTGCGCCGGTGCTCGCCGTCACGATACCGACCGTTTTTGCATACTTTGGGATCGGCGTTTTATATTCCGGGGAAAACATCCCCATTTCTTCTAATTCATTTCTCAGTTTTTCAAAGCGCCGGAATAAATCGCCCGTGCCGTCCAGCGTGATCTCGCTGGCATAGAGCTGGTATCTTCCATCCCGCTCATACACTTCGATACTGCCCTTCACGACAACCTGCTGTCCTTCTTCCAGACGGAACGTAAGTCCCTTCCGCCTACTGGCAAACATAACTGCCTGCATCGCTCCCAGACCGTCTTTCAAGGTAAAATAAATATGACCGGACGTATGATATTTGCAGTTAGAAACCTCGCCCTTGACCGAAATCCGGTTCAGAGCAAAGTCCTGTGCGAACATATTTTTAATGTATGCATTAACCTGCGAAACCGAATATACGCCAGCCATCGCTTATACCAGCTTCGCTAAAATGCCGTTGATAAATGCCGGTGAATCATCGCCGCCGAACTTCTTCGCCAGCTCGACCGCCTCATTGATCGCTACCTTCTCCGGTACATCGTCATCGTACTTGATCTCGTATAATGCTAGGCGCAGGATCGTCAGTTCCACCTTGCCCATACGGCGGGTAGTCCATCCCTGTGCAACCCCATCGATTGCCTTGTCAAGCTCCGGAAGCACATCCAGAATCTTCTCAACCTTGCTCTTTACGTATCCGCCGTCAAAGGTGTCTAACATCGGATTATGGATGATATCGCCGATTCCGCTCGGAACATCGTCCTCCTCTTTCGGCTCTGTAAAATATACATCCACCTGCTCCTGCATTTCATCCGTCGGGTAAAAATCCGCACAGAAAAGCAGCTTAAAGCAATGTTCTCTCAGTTCTCTTCTGGTCATACTAATCCTCCTGTTACCTGTTTCTATCCGTCTGATACGCCCGATTTGCTGCCTCGGTATCGCAAATATCCCTTTCGTAATCCGCTGCAATCGTTTTCTGAATATCCACAGTCTTTCCTGCATAATTGTTATATTTCTACTATTCTAATGTATCATTATACCGTATCCCCGGTTTTTTCACAAGAGTTTGAGAAAAAGAATCCGCCAAAGTTACTGTTCACGGGTAGGCACTTTTGGAACCGAAAGTGCCGTAAGAAAACGTGGTGGCAGCAGGAATTTGCCGTATTTAAATGCGAAGCCACGGCAAATTCCGTCACTGGGCACGTATGCGTGAACAGTAATCCGCCAAAAAAGCGGCATCCCTGCTGAAGCAGAAACGCCGCTTTTATATCGTTTACAATCTTATTGATTGCTTATGCTATCCAATTTTTATTCATCCACGCTGTAGTTCGGAGCCTCTTTTGTGATGTGGATATCATGCGGATGGCTCTCTTTTAAGGATGCTGCGGAAATCTTGATGAAACGTCCCGTCTCCTGAAGAGTCGGAATATCCGATGCGCCGCAGTAACCCATACCAGCACGCAGACCGCCGAGCATCTGGAATACGGTATCTTCTACCATTCCCTTGTATGCAACACGTCCTTCTACACCCTCCGGAACGAGTTTCTTCGCATCGCTCTGGAAGTAACGATCCTTGCTGCCGTTCTCCATCGCTGCGATGGAACCCATGCCGCGGTATACTTTGTATTTTCTTCCCTGGTACAGCTCAAAAGTTCCCGGGCTCTCGTCGCATCCTGCAAACATGGAACCCATCATGCAGACGCTGCCGCCTGCTGCGATCGCCTTCGTCAGATCGCCAGAATACTTGATACCGCCGTCTGCGATGATCGGAATGCCGTACTCTTTGGCAACTGCATAGCAGTCCATAACAGCGGTGATCTGCGGAACACCGATACCTGCTACGACACGGGTCGTACAGATGGAACCCGGTCCGATACCAACCTTGACCGCGTCAACGCCTGCCTCGATGAGAGCTTTTGTTGCCTCTCCGGTCGCTACGTTACCTGCTATTACCTGCAGATCCGGATATGCTTCCTTGATCATTCTGACACAGTGAAGAACATTCTCAGAATGTCCATGTGCAGAGTCGAGAACAACTACGTCTACTTTTGCTTTCACCAGGGCTTCCACACGATCCAGCACGTTTGCAGTGATACCTACTGCCGCGCCGCAGAGCAGACGTCCCTGTGCATCCTTTGCAGAGAACGGATACTTGATCTGTTTCTCAATATCCTTGATAGTAATAAGACCCTTGAGGTTAAAATCCTTGTCCACGATCGGAAGCTTCTCGACACGTGCCTTGGCAAGAATCTTCTTTGCCTCCGTCAGGGTGATGCCCTCCGGAGCGGTAACCAGATGCTCAGAAGTCATGCACTCTTTAATCTTCTTGGAGAAATCTTCCTCAAACTTGAGGTCACGGTTTGTGATAATACCAACCAGTTTTCTTCCCTCTGTGATCGGAACACCGGAAATCCGGAACTTGCCCATCAGCTCATCCGCATCCTTTAATGTATGCTCTGGGGATAAATAAAACGGGTCAGTGATTACACCATTCTCAGAACGTTTTACTTTATCGACCTCCTCAGCCTGCGCCTCGATCGACATGTTCTTGTGAATAATACCAATTCCACCCTGTCTTGCCATTGCAATCGCCATGCGGTGCTCTGTAACCGTATCCATGCCGGCACTCATCAGGGGGATGTTCAGCTGAATCTTCTTGGTCAGATGTGTCGTCAGGTTTACCTGATTCGGAATAACCTCAGAATAGGACGGCACAAGCAGGACATCATCAAATGTAATGCCATCGCCAATAATCTTACCCATTATATTACCCTCACTTTCGTAAATTTTAAACACTGGACATTGAAAACTGTCTGATGTTAATAATTGATTTTAGCAAGTTTTTTGAAATATGTCAACCGGAGAATAAAGGGGTTGACGATAGAATTTACTTACGCCATTTAATTAGTGTATCTTATAAATAATACCAATCAGATAAGTATTAATAATGCAGTCATCTTTAGCCTCATTTCCCTGCCAATTTTTTTACCAAAAAAGAAGGACTGCCACACCTTCGCATAGCAGTCCTTCTCTCCTCTGGCAGCTGCCTGTCAGAGATTCTTTCTATAAATTACCATTTTTATTTTCTACATTCGATACTGCATCTCTGATGCAACATCTTCCGCCATTTTCCGGCTCTCTTACTTACATCATGCCGCCCATGCCAGCGCCTGCTGCCGGACCTGCCGGTGCATCTTCTTTGATGTTGGCAACTGCGGACTCAGTTGTAAGCAGGGTAGATGCAACGCTGGTTGCGTTCTGCAGGGCACTTCTGGTTACCTTTGCCGGATCCAGGATGCCTGCTTCTACCATATCTACGTATTCCTCATTGTAAGCATCGTAACCTACGCCTACCGGGGACTCTTTTACCTTGTTGATGATAACAGAGCCTTCCAGACCTGCGTTTGCTGCGATGTGGAACAGCGGAGCTTCCAGAGCTTTCAGGACGATACGGCCACCGGTCTTCTCGTCGCCTTCCAGTCCGTCTACTACCTTCTGAACTTCTGCTGCTGCGTGAACATATGCAGATCCGCCGCCTGCGATGATGCCTTCCTCAACAGCTGCCTTTGCTGCGGACAGGGCATCTTCCATACGCATCTTAGCTTCCTTCATCTCAGCCTCGGTCGCTGCACCAACACGGATAACGGCTACGCCGCCAGCCATCTTGGCCAGTCTCTCCTGCAGTTTCTCACGGTCAAAATCAGAAGTGGTTTCCTCAATCTGAGCCTTAATCTGAGCCACACGGTCTGCGATGGCTTTCTTATCGCCGCAGCCATCTACGATGATGGTGTTCTCTTTCTGAACTTTAACGGATTTCGCACGGCCAAGCTGATCCATGGTGGTATCCTTTAATTCAAGTCCCAGTTCCTCGGAAATAACAGTACCGCCGGTCAGGATTGCAATATCCTTTAACATTTCTTTTCTTCTGTCGCCGTAACCCGGAGCCTTCACACCAACAACGGTGAAAGTACCTCTCAGCTTATTGACAATCAGGGTGGTCAGCGCCTCGCCCTCAATGTCCTCAGCGATGATGAGCAGCTTGGAACCAGACTGTACCAGCTGTTCCAGCAGCGGCAGAATCTCCTGAATGTTGGAGATCTTCTTATCGGTAATTAAGATGTACGGATCGTCCAGAACAGCTTCCATCTTCTCCATATCAGTTGCCATGTATGCAGATACATAGCCACGGTCAAACTGCATGCCTTCTACCAGATCAAGCTCGGTCTTCATAGTCTTGGACTCTTCAATGGTAATAACGCCGTCTTTGGAAACCTTCTCCATCGCGTCTGCTACCATCTGGCCTACTTCCTCATCAGCGGAAGAGATAGCAGCGACTCTTGCGATATCTGCCTGGCTCTTAACGTCCTTCTTCATGCCTTTGATTGCCTCTACGGCTGCATCTGTGGCTTTCTTCATACCCTTTCTCATGATGATCGGATTAGCACCTGCTGCCAGGTTCTTCATACCTTCGTTGATCATCGCCTGAGCCAGAACGGTTGCGGTTGTAGTACCATCACCAGCTGCATCGTTGGTCTTGGTTGCTACTTCCTTCACCAGCTGTGCGCCCATGTTCTCAAACGGGTCTGCCAGCTCGATCTCCTTCGCAATGGTCACACCATCGTTGGTAATGAGCGGAGCGCCGAAGGATTTATCCAGAACTACGTTTCTGCCTTTCGGTCCTAATGTAACTCTTACGGTATCTGCTAACTGATTTACGCCCGCTTCCAGGGCTTTTCTGGCTTCTACGCCATATTTAATTTCCTTTGCCATGGTTATCAACCTCCATAATTTTCTTGAATAAACGTTCCGATCAGCATCTGTCTTCCAGACATCCTGCCCATCAATTAACCGATAACAGCCAGAATATCATTCTGTTTTACAATGACATATTTCTCATTGTCCAGCTCAACTTCTGTGCCTGAGTATTTCGAATAGATAACTTTATCGCCAACCTTTACCTGCATCGTGATTTCTTTTCCATCTACCACTCCGCCAGGACCAACCGCGATTACCTCTGCCTGCTGCGGTTTCTCTTTTGCCTGACCCGGAAGAACGATACCTGATTTGGTCGTCTCCTCTGCAACTAACTGCTTTAATACAACTCTGTCAAATAATGGTGTTAACTTCATTATTGGCTCCTCCTTATCCATCCAAATTTATTCCATCTGATTGCTTTTCTTTCGTAATCAGATATGTATCTTCTTCTTACGAAGTATGTTATAACACGTTCTGTTAGCACCGTCAAGTGTTGAGTGCTAAAATTTTAGTAAATTTTACGGGGAGAACTGAAATATTCCATTTCTCCCCGTTCTATTAATTGCTCTCCTCAAATGCCTTAATCGCCGCAACCGTTTTCTCATAACACTCTTTTACCGCTGCAAAATCTGCCTCGTATCCGGTCAGTTCTCTGCCTCTCAGTTTTTCGGTCAGCGCTGCGCTTACCTCATAGAAGGCATCAAAGCCCAGGTTCAGACAGATTCCTTTCAGGGTATGTGCCGCGCAGAATGCTTTCTCCGCATCCTTTTCTTTCAATCCATCCTCCAGATCCTGAAAGCTGGAATCGCTCAGAAACTTGACGGCAAATTTTTTCACCATCGCCGCACCTCCAAAGCGTTTCTGAACTCCTTCAAAATCCCCGCCCATTTCTTTGTAGCATTCCTGAATTGTCATGACAGCCTCCTGTTATTTCTCTTCCTCAGTTTTCATACGGCTCAGCTCCTCGCCCGCAGTTCCATACTCTTTTTCAATCGCCCGCGTCACCGCGCCGAAAAACTTCTTCTGCGAATTGTCATAATGTTCAAATTTCTTATTTTTTCGCCCCGGATCACTCATCTCACTCCGGTATGCTGCCTCCTGCAGCTCCTTTTTAATATGATCCTGAATCTCACACAAGCACTCAAGCAGGAGCGGGTTAAATGTACCACACTCTCCGTTGCAGATCATCTGCACCGCCTCCTCATGAGAATAAGCCTTTTTATAGACGCGCTCACTTGTCAGCGCATCATACACATCCGCCAGCGCCACCACCTGCGCTGAGATCGGGATCTCCTCCCCTTTTAGACCATCCGGATATCCTTTTCCATCATAGCGCTCATGGTGCCAACGGCAGATCTGGTACGCCACTTTCATCAGCGGCTCATCCTCATACATCTGAAGATTCGCAAGCATGTCCGCACCGATCACTGTATGTTTTTCCATGATCTTACGTTCTTCCGGCGTCAGACGACCCGGTTTATTCAAAATCTTCTCGTCAATTCCGATCTTTCCGATGTCATGCAGGGATGATGCCGTGCTGATCAGCATCCGGTTCGACCAGGACAAGTGATATTTGTCCGTCTTCCTGACGAGCTGTTCCAGAATCATCGTCGTCAATGTATTAATATTGAGTACGTGCATACCGCTCTCGCCATTTCGAAATTCCACGATCTCGCTCAGAACACTGATCAGCATCCGGCTATTCTTCTCTTTCTCAAAAACCTGGTTCGTCACCATTGCCACCAGGCGGCGCTGTTTCGCATACAATTTGATCGTATTTAAGACACGCCGGTGTACAACCTCCATATCGAACGGGCGCTTGATATAATCAGAAACGCCCCACTCATACGCCTGCTTGATGACCTCGCCCGAATCTTCGCCCGAAATCATGATAACCGGGATATCCCCGATCAGGTTGTTGCGATTCATGTATTCCAGAACCCCGAAGCCGTCCATCCCCGGCATGACGATATCGAGAAGAATCAGGGAAATCTTCGTCTCATAACGGTTCAGCATGTCGAGACATGCTGAACCATTTTCTGCCTCCAGAATCTCGAATTCGCCTTTCAGCATTTCTGAGAGAATCATACGGTTCATCTCCGAATCGTCCACGATCAAAATGCGGTAACGACTCGCATTGCGCCGCCCGGCTGCCACGCTCTCCTCCGGTGTTCGCTGTCCATCTTTCTCAGTCACAATCGTGTTCTTGGAGGTCTTCGCCTGATACATATATTCGTCCGCCCGGCACATCGCCTTCCCGACTGTCTCCCCGTTCGTCAGCGTACCACCGATGCTGACTGACAATTTCAGTTGCGGATATCCTTCAACACTCATGTTTCGGATCACATCCTGAATCCGGTACAGCTTCTCAACAAATGCCTCCAGACTGATGCCTGGCATCACAAGCAGAAATTCATCCCCGCCATAACGCACCAGGCGGTCCGTCTTACGGACACAGCTTATAATCGCCGTCGACACCGTCACCAGCACTTTATCGCCCGCCACATGCCCATATATATCATTGTGAGTCTTCAAATCATCCAGATCGATCATCGCGATACCGGCATCCATCCGCTGCTCTTTTAACTGATCTTCAAAATATCTCCGGTTGTAGCTCCCCGTCAGTGCATCCGCATACAGCTCGCGCCTGTAGTGTGCAAATTTCTTAACGAGTGCTTCTCTTCCCTCTGTGTCAAGAAGTGTCTCATCATCCAGACAGGAAATCATCTCCACCACACGGGGAACTCCATCCACCTCCAGATACTTCGCAATGACCTGATACATCTTCAGACCGATAAATTCAAGCTTCGTGCACTGTCCCTTCATCGCAAGCGCGCGCTGTGCCACACAATTCTCACAATTCTTTCCTTTTTCCCAGAACGAATAACATTTGCAGTCCTCAGATCGGAGTTCCCCGTTCCTCACGTCCATCTTATGGAGCAGATCTTTATCTAAAATACGTACAACCGTAAATATCTTTTCCATCTGCGCAATCATTTGTTCCAATTCCTGCGCCGTCATCTTTGTATTGGAATTCATCATTTTATTTTTATCACCACCTGGCAAATATATTATTTTATTCTACATGATTTCCGGTATAACAACAAGCGTTTTTCTCATGCTTCCTGCACATAACTACCGCCCCTGTGTTACTGTTCACGCATACGTCCCCCATAACACGTGATTCACACATATCCCGGTGTTCACAAAAGATTCCCTTTATTTTTTAGGCGTTTCGTATTACAATAAGGATATCGAATCGTATAGAGAGGAGTATCAACCATGGCAAAAAAACATTTTGGTAAATTACTGACACTGGCAGCTATCGTCGGCGCTGCAGCAGCTGGTGTTTCTTACGTCTTACAGTATAAATCATTCCACAAGGAACTGGACGAGGATTTCCACGACTTTGAAGATGATTTCGATGATTTTGACGATGCCGGCGATAAAGAAGCTTCCAAGACTTCTGATACAGCTGCCTCCGAACGCAGCTATGTTTCCTTAAATCCGGAGAAAAAGGAAGCTCCGGCTGAGACTCCAGAGGAAACTTCTGAACATTCTGAAGAAAGCGAAAAAGCTCCGGCTGATGCAGATGTCTCTTCCGAAGAACCAGTCAAAACAGAAACCGTCCGCGCAGATGCTCCGGTTTCCGAGGACGGCGAAGCTTCTTCCGAGAAAGAGGATTCCGACGCAGCCCCGGATGACAGCACAACCGTGACGGTTGAGGAAATCACAGAATAACACAGGAGGATTCTTTGCATGATACAAAGTCTTCTCCGCGCGATGGAACTTCTGGAACTTTTAAAAGAAGCCAACCACAAATATTCCATCGCAGAACTTTCCGAATCAACCGGGCTTCCGCCCAGCACGATCCACCGGATTTTGCAGACATTTTGTGAAAAAAAATACGTGATCCGCGATGAACACGCGCACACCTACCAGCTCGGTCCCGCCCTCATCTCTCTCGGTCGGGCGGCGGCTGACAATGTGCGGATTCAGGATGCGGCGCTTCCGATTCTCAAGAACCTCTCCTACTGTACCCGTGAGGATTCCTATCTGATCATCCAGGTTGGCGACAAGGGACTGGTACTTGACAAAACGGACGGTCCGAACCACCTCAAGGTCGTCGAAGAATTTGGCTATGAGATGGATCTGCACTGCGGTGCGATCCGCAAGGCGCTTCTGGCTTTCCAGAGCGACGAATACATCCGCCGCTATCTGGACACACGCTTAAACCGTCCTGAGGCATTTCCAAAGGCGGATCCCGCAGAATTGGCAGAAGAACTCCGCACCATCCGTGAGAAGGGCATTGCCGTTTCCCACGGCGAATACGTCCCGGATGCAGTCGGGATCGGTGCTCCCATTTACGGTATTGACGGACGCATTTCCGCTTCGGTCGGAATCATCGCACCGTATTCCCGTATTGAAGATGACACACATCTTCTGCACCTGCAGGATCTGGTTCGCCACAGTGCGGCAGAATTGTCCTATTATATGGGACATACATTTAAGCAGGAGAAATAAAATCACGGTTCACGGGTAGGCACTTTTGGAACCGAAAGTGCCGTAAGAAAACGTGGTGGCAGCAGGAATTTGCCGTATTTAAATGCGAAGCCACGGCAAATTCCGTTACTGGGCACGTATGCGTGAACAGTAACGAAATAAAAACAGGGGGGATATTATCAAAGATTCGGGTATACATCATATCCGGAGCTTTGAGATATCCTCTTTTTTAATAGTTTTTGCAAAAAGGAGATTTCACTTTATGATTAATAAACGCTTATTTTTAGCAGGCTTAACAACTGGTCTTCTCTCCCTCTCCGCCGCTTTCCCGGCGATGGCAGGAAGCTGGAAAAATGGAGCTGGTGACAATGCTGCCCGCTGGTGGTACGACAACGGTGACAACACCTGGGCGGCAAATGGCTGGCGCTGGATCGACGGCAACCAGGACGGCGTCAGCGAATGCTACTATTTCGACGCCGAAGGCTGGCTTCTAACCGCCACCACGACACCGGACGGCTACAATGTAAACGCAGACGGCGCCTGGACGGTAAACGGCATCGTTCAGAGCCGCCAGACTGCGGCTTCCAATGAATTCGATAACGAAAGCTGGGACGATTTCCAGAACAGCTCCTCCAAAAAGACGAAAAAAACAGCCACCAGCTCCAGCAGGACGCCAGATTCCGGAAGCTCTGACTCCAGCACCGGCTCATCCGAAGATTCTTCCAGCGATGATAGCAGCAATTCCGCCAGCTCCGGTCCGTCCAAAGAAACCTCTTCTACTTCCGGAGACAAAAAGCCGGATGCTCCAAAGAAGAACTCCAAACAGGAACCAGACAGCGGCTACCGCCAGGGGTCTGTGACGGATGAGGAAATTGCAAATAATAGTTCTTCTGACTCCACAGAGGAATAAATAAACGTGTGCCGCAAGACACACAAACAAACGC
>NZ_FR895099.1:29638-38912 GCF_000434655.1 Clostridium sp. CAG:43
GGGCGTTTCTATCTCATCATTCAGTTTCCCAAACGAATCTTCTATTATTTCTGAAGTGCAAGGACATCAGCGAATGCCTGAATAGCAGTGCTTGCCTGACCGAAGTCTCTCATCTGCTGGTCGATACCCAGTTTGATGTGCGGAACACCTGCATCGTTCAGAGCTTTCTTCAGGTACGGATACTCCATCTCCTCCGGATCACAGAACTGCTGCATGAACAGTACCAGACCCTGAGCGCCGCTCTCCTTAACCATGTTAGCTACGAACTCACCACGACGGTTCTTGTTGGATTCCGGATCGTACAGAAGTACTTCGTAATCGATGTTAGCGAACTGTTTAGCCAGTGCTCTAACCGGATCCAGCTCGTCTTCCGGAGCGTCTACACGGAAGGAACGTGTCTCGTGTGCTACATCATCTGCAGCGATAGCGATGTTGTTCTCTTCGAAGATAGAAAGCAGCTTCGGATTATCACAGATAATACCGGAGGTAACAACCTTGGTTCCCTTCCAGTCACAGACAGGAAGTTTAGCCAGCTCTGCGTTCAGCTCGTTCAGCTTTGCAGTGTATTCCGGCTTCTCCATGAAGTAGAATGCCTTCAGAACTGCGGAACGCTTGGTTGGTGTGATAACATCACAGTGCTCGTTAGCCAGTTTTACGAACTCACGGCGAGCTGCACGGCTCTTGTTGTATACAACGATAGCATCCTGGATGTCAGAATCAGTAATCTTTCTTCCAGCGATCTCTTCCAGATCAGCTTTTACATGGTTGTACTGATCGATACAGAACTGAAGACCAAACTCTTCGAAACGGTTCTGCGGATGAGCTAAGAAGATAACTTTCATCTTGTCGCCCATAGCTACACGGAAGTTCTGGCTCATCGGACGAAGAGTATCACAGATAGTAGGTGTGATAATACCGTCTAACTGATCCATAGTTCCATCCAGCAGCATCTCCAGAGCTAACTGAGCGATGGTGCAGTAGAAAGTAGCGCAGTACTCTTTTGCACGGCTGATGGTCTTAGTGTTGGAACCCCACATACCCATCGGAACGATACCAGCGGCATATACAAGCTCTTCCGGAGCGTAGTAAGGAAGAACACCAACTACTTTTTTGCCCTGAGCTTTATATTCAGCAAGCTGCTGCTTCGGAGTTGCAGCTTTTACCTTAAATTCTTCTAATAATGCGTTAACACTCATGGTTATTTAGCCTCCTTTGCCTGCTTATTTGCTTCCATTGCCTCAACCAGACCCTCTACACGAGTCTCGTACTGAGCAGCATTGAAGTTACGCGGGTCAGCCTGATCGCCGTCGAAACCAGCACACGGGATACCCAGGTCAGCAGTAAAGCGACGCTGCATCTCAGCCATGTAACCACTCCACGGTTTACAGCTTCTGTTGTAGTGAACCAGAACGCCATCCACCTTGTTGTCACGGCAGATGCCTTCACGCCAGTCAACACCCTGCTCGATGCAGACAGAGTTCGGAGCTTTGTAGTAAGCACGAGCCATCTCATCGATGTTGTTGTAAACGAAACCGAATGCCGGAGCATATACAACGGCAGTAACGTTTACACCGTGGGTCTTCAGCGGTTTGAACAGAGCCGGCAGTTTCGGCCAGCACGGAATACCCTCGAACATAACACGGTATTTCTCCGGGAACGGAGTTGTGGTCTCACCCTTCTTAACTGTCTCTTCCAGGTCTTTTGCAAGTAATTCAAAAGCATCACCAGCAGCTACAGTAGCACGTGCAGTTACAACGTCTGCCATGTGGTTGAACAGGTCAAATCCACTATATGGAGCCGGTTTGTACTGCAGGAAATCACAGACTTTCAGCCAAGCCTTAGCGGTACGGTTAGCGTTTGCACAAGCCTGCTCGAACTTCTTCTCGTCGAACTTCTTGCCTGTCAGCTCTTCCAGCTGTTTGATAGCTTTGTCGAACTGAGCGCGAACGTATTTAACATTCTCATCATGAACATCTACTGTATTGTTGTACGGGATATCGATCATGATCAGCGGAATGTTACACATACGAGCGATGTTCTCATACCATTTTGTCATACAGTTACAGATGTTGTTGCAGCAAAGAACGAAATCCGGCTGCGGAATACGCATCTGACGAATCGGAGAAATAGCCTCAAGACGTTTCTCTTTTTCCGGACCATCCGGGAGTTTTTCAATCTCAAGCAGGTTGTCCAGCTGCAGATACGGAGTCTGAGTCTTCGGATCCTTCTTCGGTTTTCCGTCTTCACCCATCACTACGTTGCCGTCAGCATCTTTTAATGGTTTACCTGTGCTCGGATCGATGATGTATTCACCAGTCTCCGGATCATACTTACGGGATACACGTACACCAGCTGCATATGCAAGGCTGATACGAGCATAACCGCAGATATCGTTGTCATATCCAAGATCCTCAGCTGCCTGGCACATCAGCTCACCGTAACGGTTAGCTGCGATACCAGCTGCCTGGTTCTCCGGATACATAACGTGTAAATCAAATGCTGCTGCAAGCTCACACGGGAATTTGGAAGAAGACCATCCAACTAACTCGCCTCTTGCTTTGGCCTCACGCGCCTCTTTATGTACGTCATCTACGACTTTACGAAGCGCAAGAACACCAGGACTAACTTGTTTTGCCATAATAATTATCCTCCATTCTTAAAAATTAACTTAGTTACTTCTGACGGCTGGCTACCTGATATGCCATCAGGGCTGCGCCAAGCGCGCCGTTATACTGTGTCAGCGGGGATGTATAAATCTTTACGCCAAGCTCAGCCTCAAGCGCATCTACTACGCCCTGGTTCTGAGCCACACCGCCTGTCATAACGACATCCGGCACTACACCGATTCGGTGGGCAAGACCCGTGACACGATGTGCCACTGAACGATGAATACCGGCAATGATATCACATTTATCCGTTCCCATCGACAACTGGCTTATAACCTCACTCTCTGCAAAAACCGTACAGGTGGAACTGATTCCTACCTGCTTCTTGGACATAGCGCCAAGACGGCCTAGATCACTTACCTCAACTTCGAGAACGCGAGCCATAACATCCAGGAATCTTCCGGTTCCGGCTGCACACTTATCGTTCATCTGGAAGTTTGTCATGACACCGTCCTCAACGCGAAGAACCTTCACGTCCTGACCGCCGATGTCAATTACGGTATGAACCTTCGGGAAAAGGAAATAAGCGCCCTTTGCATGACATGACAGCTCACTCATCTGCTTATCGGCAATTCCGTCCATCAGAGATGTACGTCCATAACCGGTAGCCAGTGTGAATGCCATATCTTCTTTCTTGAGGCCTGCATCTTCCAGAACTGCCTCGATGGCACGGTTTGGACCGCTGGTACCTGCTCCAACGTCAATCAGAGACTTACCTACGATCTCCTTGCCATCCTTCAGGATGATACATTTGGAAGCTGTAGAGCCTACATCGATACCTAAAGTGAAAATTTCGCTCATGATGTATCTTTTTCCTTTCAATACTGACTTTCTATGCCTGATTTTTGTTTCAACGATGTTTTGGCAGATCCGTGCTATCACATCGTCTCCACCCATCATAATACCACAAAATCAACTAAAAGTCGCTGTAAAATCTTGAAAATGTTATAAAATAATTCTTAACAAAACTATTACTTATTACTTATCTGCCTGAGTATACCAATAAATCGAGCAAAGGTTCCAGTTCCTTTGCCCGATTTATCTGCAAGCATCCGGCAAAACGGTTCATTTACAGTCATACAGACAAGCCGCTTCGCCAGAGCCTCACACTATTCACACTATCAATTTGTTACTTATCACTATTTACACTATCACTGTCAGCCGCGTACTTACGCGCCTTCTCTTTTTAAAATGTTATCTTAGCGGCACCTATCACAATGCCGTTTTAATTTGATAATTATTTACCGTAGTTGATGAACTCACGAGTAGATCTCGGAGCCAGCATCTGATGCATCGGGCAGATAGCCTGAGCATTCTGATAATAAGCCTCGGTAAATGCCTGGATGTACGGACGAAGATCGGTCAGATCTACGATCTCATCAACCATACCCTGTTTTGTACAGTATTTCGGACGAGATTTGTCTGTGTACATCTGGATCATAGCGTTCATCTTGTCGATGATCGGCTGAAGCGGCTCGCCAGCTTTTTTAGCCTTAACAAGCTTTCTGGAGTACATAGCGTTTGCAGCGGTCTCACCCGGCATTACGTAGTACTCGCAAGCACCTGTACCGATAGAGAATACGTTGGTGTTGTTGCCCTGCGGACCACCCAGAACGTAGTGAGCAGCAGCACTTGCCTTACGAAGAGTAACCTCCAGAGACGGAAGTTTAGAATTCTCGATGGAGTAAATCAGGGACTGACCTAAACCAAGCAGCTCTGCCTTCTCAGCGTCATCGCCTACATCGATACCTGTGGTATCCTGCAGCCAGATAATCGGTGTCTTATCACGAGCACACAGAGTAACGAACTCGTTCATCTTAATCAGACCCTGACGGTACAGCTTACCACCGATACCTACAGAACCCTGTTTGTACTCCGGATAGTTCATGAGTAAGCCCTGTACGTTAGCGATAACACCAACCAGAAGGCCGTTAACTTTTGCAAGACCAGCAACGATCTCCGGACCGTAGCCTTTCTTGTACTCAAAGAACTCACTGTTATCGAACAGACGGCCGATTACATCGTAGATGTCGTACGGACGTTTCTGGTTCATCGGGATGATGCTGTACAGATCCTCAGCCGGAAGCTGCGGAGCCTTCGGGCTGTCAACACGGAAGAACTCCAGGTTGAAGCACGGAAGGTAGTTGATGTACTTCTTGATTCCCTCGATAACGCCTAAATCATCCTCGTAAACCTCACGGAAGAATCCGGTCTCATCATAGTGGATCGGCACGGAACCCGGAGCCGGAACGTGATGTTTGCTGTTCTCGATCTGAGCGTTAACGATCTGCTCTGCTGCTTCCTCATCGATGTAACCCTTCGGGTTCATACCGGAAAGGATACCAGCGCCACCAACTGCCATGTTCGCATCTTTATGAGCGATCAGGATAGTCGGGGAAATGCTGTGGTAACCACCACCTGCCGGGTTGGTTCCGTAGATACCTACGATAACCGGAACACCAAGCTGGTTTAACTCAGCGTTGCGGAAGAACGGTGTACCACCACCACGACGGTTCGGGTATACTTTGTCCTGGTTCGGGAACTCAACGCCTGAGCAGTTTAACAGGTATACTAACGGCAGATGCAGCATCTTAGCGGTATCTGCAGCACGGAGCAGGTTATCTGCCTGTCCCGGAACCCAAGCACCAGCCATCTTCTTGTTATCAGAAGCGATGATGTAAACCCATTTGCCATTTACACGGCCAAGACCATTCAGAACGTTAGTTGTCTGGAAACGGTTGTCTTCCGGATTGTAAAGGCTGTTTAACGGGCACCATGTACCTGGATCGATCAGGGCGTTGATACGCTGTGTAGCAGAAAGCTGTCCACGTGCGTTTAACTTCTCTTCGGTTGTGATACCAGCATCAAGAGCCTGCTTAATGGACTCATGGATGTCGTTCTCAACAGCCTTCAGTTCCTGCTCGTTTTCCGGATTCGGATTAACCAGAGCTTTACCAACGGTAGGCATATTCTGGAAATATCCTGGCATTGAATACATATTCATGTCTTCTTTTCTCCTTATAAAATAAAAAATAAAAATGGTTATAAATGAATTGCTTGCGGGACAGTTCGTCTCCTGTCCCGCCTGCAATCAGTAACTAATTAATCGACAGAAATGATATCTGTCTTGATTCCCGATGGAAGGCTAATTACTTAGTCTCCTTCGGAACTTTGATGAATGCCTGACCTGGGTCGATCTCTTCACGAATAACGCGGATGATCTCCGGATCCGGACCTTCCATCAGCTGAGCTCTGGAGGTATCGATCTCGAAACCAGTGTTCTCCTGAACCATTTCCGGAGAGGAGAATGGATAGTAGTAAGCCAGATACATTCTCTTGGTCTCTTCGTCGAATTTCATGATACCAAGATCGGTAACTACCATCTGCGGTCCACGGTTGCCCGGAAGACCTGCTCTCTCACGTCCGCCAGGGCCGTCCATCCAGCCACAGCTTGTGATGTAGTCAACATGATCCATGAATCTTCTCTTCTGATGCTGCATCATGATGATGGTGTTGCAGAAGGTAGCGATTCCGTTTGCACCGCCAGAACCGGTGAAACGTGTGGTAGGTTTAACATAATCACCCTTACCAAAGATACAGGTAGAGTTAACGTTTCCGTACGGGTCGATCTGAGCGCCACCGATGAATGCGATCATACGATCAGCATCATGTAACCACTCATTAGCCTCGAAACCTACGAAACGAATGTTCGGCCACTGTACTGCACAGTGAGCCATGAAACGGTTATCACCTACAGAACGCGGAACCTCGATCGGAGAACAATCCATAAGACCACTCTCTACGATCGGATGGCAGCTCGGGCAAACAACACGTTTTGCCAGGGATGCACCGATTAACGGAAGACCGGTACCAACGATAACGATCTGATTTTCTTTAATATTTTTTGCGATGGCGTAAGCCTGCATTTCCTGCTTTGTATACTTTGTATAATCAGCCATTTTAGATTTTCCCTCCCTCAATTAATGTCTGGTAGAATAGCCAAGATGCGGCTCATTCTTAAGGTTCATGAGGCGAGCGCCGCCCAGTACGTTGAGCAGATCATCCTGATCCTTGCATCCATATACATACTTCTGAAGGTAATCCTTGAAGGTCTCCGGAATCTTGGTGCCGTCAGCAGCATCTTTTGCAGCCTGTGCAGCAACTTCTGCAGCTTTTGCAAGCTTCTCATCTTCCGGCTTAGCAGCAGCAGCCTTAGCAGCTTTGTCTGCAGCCTTCTGAAGCTGTGCCTTAGCATCCTCAGCGTCAAGGTACTTGGAAGCCTTGTCGTACTCTTTCAAGCCCTTATCATCATCATCATAGTAGCCGTAGCACTGTGCCGGCCAAGCACCGTACGGTGCACGAACAACGGCGTCTACACACTCACCAAAGATTCTTGTCTTGGTTGGGTCACGACGGATATACTCATCACTTACGATCTCCTCGCAGGTAACGATACAACGTTTTGCAGCTACAGCGATATCTACGTCATGGAACTCATCACCATCGATGATACAGGTTCCATCCGGAGATGCCTGCTGAACATGGATGATAGCGCAGTCAAGCTTCGGAACCGGAACAGCCAGCAGCTTCTCGCCTGGCTCAAGCGGGTTCTCGATCTCTACGCATTTCAGGTTGTCAACACCTTCCATGGTTCTTCTCTTCTCTTCGCTGATACCCCAGAACTTAACAAGTCCGGAGCCCTGCATCATACGTACCGGCAGGTACGGAAGACCCAGAGATGCAGCATGAAGCTGAAGCATCAGAACGTCCTGAGAATAATCCTCATATGTAAGCTCACCCTTCTCGATAGCTGCACGGAAACGACGAGCTACGTTGGTGTAACCAGAGTTTGCAGTATAGCAGTTGATGTAGGCTCTCACACGGCCCTCACCGATTAACGCATCCCAGTCACCACCTGCCGGGCCAGACCAGCCTACAAAACCAGTTTTACCCTGACGAAGGATCTCGTAAACTGCTGCATACGGTTTACGGTTTGTTGTAAATCCGCCGAGACAAAGTACATCGTTGTCACATACATACTTTTCTACGGCATCGTGTAAAGACATTACTTTATTAGCCACAATAAAGCCTCCTTTAAAAAAATTTTCTATAACTACCTATATAAATAAGTAAAAACGGGATCCGGTACTTCCGGCGCTGCGGTCTTTCGCAGGCCAGATGCAGCCAGATCCCGGCTGCAACAGCCAAAAATCAATATTCGATTAACCGAAAATCAGCATGAAGAAACCTGCTGCTACGGCAGAACCGATAACACCTGCTACGTTTGGTCCCATAGCGTGCATCAGAAGGAAGTTGGTCGGATTCTCTTTTGCACCAACTGTCTGAGAAACGCGGGCAGCCATCGGTACAGCAGATACACCAGCGGAACCGATTAACGGGTTGATCTTGCCGCCGGTTACAGCGCAAAGCACCTTACCAAGGAGAACACCTCCGATGGTAGCGAATGCGAATGCAAGAAGACCCATGCAGATAATAGCGATGGTCTGAACACGCAGGAAAATCTCGCCGTTTGCGGTCGCACCTACGGTAGTACCAAGCATGATAGTTACGATGTTGCACAGTGCGTTCTGAGCTGTATCAGAAAGACGCTCTGTAACACCAGATTCACGAAGCAGGTTACCAAGCATCAGCATACCAAGCAGCGGAGCTACGGACGGAAGAAGCAGGGAGCAGAACAGTACTACGAATACCGGGAATACAATCTTCTCAACCTTGCTTACCTTACGGAGCTGCTTCATAACGATGGAACGCTCTTTCTTAGTGGTAAGAAGCTTCATGATCGGCGGCTGAATCAGCGGAATCAGCGCCATGTAGGAGTAAGCGGCAACGGCGATCGGAGCAACCAGATCCGGTGCCAGGTTGTTAGCTACATAGATAGCGGTCGGACCGTCTGCACCACCGATGATACCGATAGCGGCAGCCTCGCCTACTGTGAATAAGCCAGTTGCGTTAGCCAGCATGAATGCAATGTAGATACCGAACTGAGCAGCTGCACCAAGCAGAAGGCTCACCGGGTTTGCAATCAGCGGACCAAAGTCTGTCATGGCACCTACTGCCATGAAGATCAGACACGGGAACAAACTGGACTTAACACCGCCGTAGATGATACGCAGAACACCTGCGGTATACCACGGCTCGCTTTCCTTCATCAGGTCAGCTAACGGCAGGTTTGCCAGGAACATACCAAATGCAATCGGAAGCAGAAGAAGCGGCTCGAACTGCTTTTTAATTGCCAGGTATAATAATACAAAAGCAATGAGAATCATTACACAGCTTCTCCAGGTCAATGCTGCGAAACCCGACTGTGCAAGAAGCTCTTTTAATATTTCAAAAAAGTTCATTACCTAACCTCCTAGTTCAGAGCAACCAGAGCAGCTCCTGTATCAACAGAATCGCCAGCCTTAACAAGGATCTTGCTGACTGTACCGTCTGCCGGAGCAACGATCTCAGTCTCCATCTTCATGGCTTCCATAATAACTACTACTTCGCCAAATTTAACTGCCTGTCCTTCAGATACTTTGATGTTCAGGATTTTACCTGGCATCGGAGCTTCTACGGTAGTTGCGCCCGCCGGAGCTGCTGCCGCC
>NZ_FR895099.1:38982-39404 GCF_000434655.1 Clostridium sp. CAG:43
CTGTACCGGTGCGGATGCCGGAAGAACCGGTGCTGCCGGAGCTGCTACACCATTACGATCCAGAGATTTGTATGCTTCTAATTTTTCTACTTCAACTTCGTATTTCTTTCCATTGATCGTAGCAACATATTTCATAATTCTTTACGTCCTTTCGAATAATTATCCCTGTATCGTTCTATTAGTTCAGGGTAACCATCTATTAGTTCAGGGTAACCAGTGCTGCACCTGTGTCAACGGCGTCGCCTGCCTTGACAAGAATCTGTGCTACTGTACCGTCTGCCGGAGCAACGATTTCAGTTTCCATTTTCATAGCTTCCATCACGATGACGGTCTCACCAAACTTAACTGCCTGTCCTGCAGATACTTTGATGTTCAGGATCTTACCTGGCATCGGAGCCTCTACGGTAGTTGCGCCTGCTGCC
>NZ_FR895099.1:39539-44574 GCF_000434655.1 Clostridium sp. CAG:43
CCGTAACGCGGCATTGGCTCGTATGCATCGATTCTTTCAAGTTCTACTTCGTACTGTTTTCCATTGAGGGTAGCCGTATACTTCATAACTGCTCTAACCTTCCTTTCGATTTCCTTTCATTCCTGTTTCTCATTACTTAACTTCTGTCACGCTCAAGATCTTAAACTTGTCTGTCGGCAATCCGAGGTCATCCCCGATCGTTGCCATCAGCACGGCAAGTAATTCCTTATCAGCTTCGTCCGACACAGCCGGTGCTGCTTTCTGTGCTGCGGCCGGGGCCTTAGCACCATCAGAAACAACGGAGCGGAGAATCTTGGAAATTACCATAATTGCCAGAGCCAGACAGATCAGAGCCAGGAAAACTACCGAAAGACCCAGCAGAGAAACGATAACTGACTGCCCGAAAGGCATAGTTGGTTCAGTCCACATTGTGCATTGCACCTCCTTATTTATTTTAGGTTCTGCTTTCTTTGTGAAAAATTATACTTATAAAATTCCACCAGTAAGATTCCGTATTGTGGAATGCATTCCATTTTTGAAAGCAATTTATAAGGGGCTTTTCCCCTTAACTGTAACAAGTGAAGCCACAGATTGACATGATCAGCTCACTTTACTTAAATTATAACAGTAACCCCCCTGATTGTCAACCAAGCCTTTCATAAATTATGCACAAAAAGCAGGGTGTTTTATTAGCAAAAACAACCTGCTTTTTATAGGTTATTACTACATTTTTCTACATTTTTCTTAATAACCCCCGGAAGAATCGCCAAGACCTCTCAAGCATTTTGCTCATATTCTAAAATGTATTCTGAAAGTCCCGTTCTCTCCTTTTTTCATCAGAACAAAGCCGCTTTTTTCTGTATTTTTTTATACATTTTCAAGATTTGTCCTTGATTTATTTCGGAAGCTTGAAAGAGCTCTTCAGCGAAACAATCCGGTTGAAAACCGGTTTGCCCGGCTCGCTGTCGCGGCAGTCCACGCAGAAGTATCCATTGCGGACGAACTGAAAGCTCTCAAATGGTTTTGCCTCTTTCAGACCCGGCTCTAAGTAACACTCCTTCAGAACGCGCAGGGAATTCGGATTTAAGTTCAAGGTTCCATCTGCATTGAGTTTGCCCTTTTCTTCGTCTACCAGGTTTTCATAGAGACGTACTTCTGCTTTCAGTGCAGTCTGTGCTGCTACCCAGTGAATCGTACCTTTTACCTTTCTCGCATTGAAGCCGGAACCACTCTTCGTCTCCGGATCGTAGGTACAGTGAACAACCGTTACATTGCCGTCTGCATCTTTCTCGCATCCGGTGCAGGTAACAAAGTACGCGTTCATCAGGCGGACCTCATTGCCCGGGAAGAGACGGAAGTATTTCTTCGGCGGTTCTTCCATAAAGTCCTCGCGTTCGATGTAAAGTTCTCTGCCGAATGGAATCTTTCTGGAACCAAGTTCCTCGTTCTCCATATTGTTTGGTGCATCCAGCTCCTCGATCTGTCCTTCCGGATAGTTGTCAATGACAAGCTTGACCGGGTCAAGAATTGCCATCACACGGGACTTCTTTAATTTCAGATCCTCGCGCAGGCAGTACTCTAACATTGCACTGTCGATGGAATTATCTGCTTTGGAGACACCTGCCAGCTCTACAAAGCGGCGGATGGATTCCGGCGTGTAACCTCTGCGGCGCAGCGCTGCGATGGTTACCAGACGCGGGTCATCCCAGCCATCTACAATCTTATCTTCTACCAGTTTCTTGATATAACGTTTTCCGGTAATGACATTGGTCAGATACATCTTCGCAAACTCAATCTGGCGCGGCGGGTTCTCAAACTCGCACTCTTTTACGACCCAGTCATAGAGCGGTCTGTGATCCTCAAATTCCAGCGTACAAATCGAATGCGTGATGTGCTCAATCGCATCCTCAATCGGATGAGCGAAATCGTACATCGGGTAAATGCACCATTTGTCCCCGGTGTTGTGATGATGCATATGGGCTACACGATAAATAACCGGATCACGCATATTGATGTTCGGGGATGCCATATCAATTTTCGCACGCAGTACCTTTTCGCCATCCGCATATTTGCCTTCTTTCATCTCCTCAAAGAGCTGTAAGTTCTCCTCGATGCTGCGGTTGCGGTATGGGCTTTCCTTACCAGGATTGTTAAAATCACCGCGGTACTCGCGGATCTGATCAGCTGTCAGATCGCAGACGAATGCTTTTCCCTTTTTAATAAGAAGAACTGCACACTCATACATCTGCTGGAAATAGTTGGATGCAAAAAACAGGCGGTCCTCAAAATCAGCGCCCAGCCATTTTACATCCTCGATGATCGACTCAACAAACTCTGTCTTCTCTTTCGTCGGGTTGGTGTCATCAAAACGGAGATTGAATTTTCCGTTGTATTCTTTTGCCAGTCCAGAGTTCAGAATAATCGATTTAGCGTGTCCAATATGAAGATATCCGTTCGGTTCCGGAGGAAATCTCGTCTGGACATGATCGTAAACGCCTTCTGCCAGATCTTTGTCAATCTCGCGCTCGATAAAATTCTTGGAGACAGTCTCTTCCTTCTCCTCTCCCTCTGCCAATGGTTTTTTATTTTCTTCCATATACATTCCCTCCGTTGTTTCTTTTCGTAAATTGATACTGTTGTTTGAGTCAAATCAAACAGTTTTATTTTTTATCATATCACATTTTGGAGTTTTCGAAAAGGGGATATTTGCCCACAAAAAAGGAAGCGCCGCGGGAGGACACTTCCTTTTCTGATTTTCAATTTTTAAGCATCTTTATTATGGCAATTTAAGATGTCCTGCGTTCGCAGGTAATTGTACTTCTTCTTATTATATATGTGTTTTTATGCGATTCTGCTTATGCGTTTGCAAGAGCCTCGCCCAGTGCCTCGCACTCAGCACCTGCTGCCTCGTCCGGCGTTGCGTTGCAGATTACCGGCTCGCAAGCCATGGTTACGCCCAGGGTCATGCAGTCGCTCTCCCAGGTACGCATCCACTCGCCGTCGCCCCATCCGTAAGAACCGAATAATGCAATCTTTTTGCCAGAGAGAACCGGGCTAACCTCGTCGAACATCGGCTGGAACTCAGACTCCTCTAACTGTTCAGCTCCCATGGACGGGCAGCCAAATGCGATTCTGTCATACTCGCCAGCTTTGTCAGCGCCAAACTCTGCGGAAGTAAATAAATCAGCCTCGCCACCCGCTTTCTTAACGCCCTCTGCTACGTAATTTGCCATAGCCTCTGTGTTTCCTGTTCCGCTCCAGTATACAATTGCTACCTTGCTCATTTTTATTTCCTCCTTGTGAATAATTTACTTACTTAGATTTATTATGCGGCTTTTACAAGCTGAATAATCGGTGTCCCCTGACGGTATTTCTCCCGACACACTTCCGTGCATTCCCGGTATGAATCAAACCGCCGTTTTGCTTCCTGCGGGTCGCCATACGTCTTCCAGTAACCGCTGCAGGTATAATTTTTTCCCTGATTTTCAATGAATCCAACAACATCCTCAAGCGGATACCCCAGGAAAATGCCAATCTCATGTGGAAAATCATGTTCCAGACAAAGCCGGTTGGAAAGCTGCCTCAAAAAGCCATCGACCGTCTTCTTCATCTGGTAACCAGACTTTTTTAAAAAGTGCTGTACAGATATTTTACCCAGAATGAAGCGAAGCCATTCCTCGCGGTACACCAGAATCAGAAACGCGCCCGTCCGGCTGCACTCTTTAAGCGCCCGCACCTGAAGCCCCGACGGTTCCAGTTCCCGGTTCCAGAAATCAAGCGCTTCCAGGAGTTTATCACGGTTCTGCGGCTGATAGCGGAACAAGTTCGACGGTTTGATGCCACGAAGAGTCGGCGCACACACCTCTACGAATACTTCTTCAAACAACCGTTCCATCTTTCTGCCTCCTGACTGCTTCTCTTAGTTAGCCATATCTACCTTTAGTTAGATATGGCTAACTATCTTTTAAAAAATAAAAGGCTTTTTCTGCCTTCTATTTTCCTTTTCGCGAGTTAGTCTTATCTAACTTCAATGAGACTATATCATGAATCACTTACCACGTCAAGCAAATTTTGTTCATTTTTGCTTACTGAGTTTTTTTATCAGTAACATCATTTTCTATCTTTTGGGACGATAAATAATCTCATTCACCGCATACACCGTCACAAATGCCTTCGGATCTGTTTTTAATATATACGGCATGAGCTGTGCATATTCGTTTTTATCTACGATCGTGATAATTTCCGTCTTCGGCTCATTGTCAAACGCGCCGAATCCCTGATAGATCGTCGCGCCGCTGTGAAGCGTATGCAGGATAAACTGGCGTATCTCTTCTTCTTTTTCCGAGATAATGCAAACTCTCTTTTTCAGATTCAGACCGAAAATAAAATGATCCAGCACAATTCCGTTTAAGTATGTGCCCAGAATGCCCAGCACCACCAGTTTTTTATCGCTGAAAAACACGGATGAGAGCGCCACACACATGCCTGGAAGCGCCATCGCTTTTCCCAGCTCCATATGGAAATATTTGTTTAAGAGCTTTGCCACGATGTCCAGACCGCCCGACGAGGCATTCATCCAGAACAAAAGAGCCAGACCAACACTGACAACAAAGATATAGCAGACCGTATCCATCATCGCATCCTGGTTGAGCGACACAAAATCCGGGAAAACCTGCTCAAACACCCACAGAAAAACCGGCAGAATCAGTGACGTATACACCGTCTTGACGCCGAACTCGCGTCCGATAAAAAGAAAGCCCACCACCAGAAGCGCCGCATTTAAAATAAAGGTCAGCACTGAAATCGGCAGCGGTATCACATTTCCCAAAAGCATCGCCAGACCAGAAATACTTCCCACCGATACACCGCTCGGAATCAGAAAGAAATAGACGGCTGCCGCCACGACAAAGGTCGCCGCTGTGATCATTGTGTACTCCCTGATTACGCGCATGGACTTTTTTTCCATAACTTAAAACCTCCTCATATTACAATTTCGCGCGAGCGCGCATCTTTGGCACGTTAGTGCCTTTTTGTG
>NZ_FR895100.1:0-237 GCF_000434655.1 Clostridium sp. CAG:43
CAAAAAAAGAGCAGGAGGTATGCAATATGTACTATTATAAAATTGGAGATAAAATCTGCTGTTCCTTCAATGGAAATTTATCATACGAAAAGGCAGAAATGCCGCACCCGGGCACGCCGCTCACCTTCTTATTCGAGCGCGAGCCGGGAACCGGAAGAGATTCTTTTAAGGTAAACTCGCCGCTGCTTTTATTCCAGGAGGCAGAGAATGTTTCCTGGCTGAGCAGCCGGAAGCTGG
>NZ_FR895100.1:247-16794 GCF_000434655.1 Clostridium sp. CAG:43
GAGCAGCCGGAAGCTGGAGATGCAGGCGGCAAACAAAAATTGTGAGCTTGACGAGGCAGTCAAAGCCGCGATCATTCAGGACGTGATGCGCGCAGTCAACCGCCTGCATCCGGATTTTGAGACAATTCTGGCAGAAAAACCGCAGAAAACGAAGAAAAGAGTCCATGTTCTGGCGATCGGCGACGTCGGAAGTACGCTGTTGACCGGGCTTCATCTTCTGGGCGGCGACTGCATCAGTTCGATCGGCATCTGTGATATTTCCGATAAAGTGACCGCACGCTGGGAATTTGAGGAAAACCAGATTGCCTACCCGTGGGCGTATGACGCGCTGCCGGAGGTCGATGTGGTAAAACCGGAAGACCTCTTCAAGTGCGATGTATTTGTATTTGTCGCTTCTAAGGGAATCCCGCCGGTTGGTTCTGGCGTCAAGGATGTGCGGATGTACCAGTTTGAAAATAACTCCAAGATCGTTGCGCAGTATGCAAGACAGGCGAGAGCCGAGCATTTCAAGGGCTTATTTGCCGTTGTCTCCGATCCGGTTGACCCGCTGGCAAAGACGGCATGGCTGGAGAGCAACAAGGACGAAAACGGCATCCTTGATTTAAAGGGACTCCGCCCGGAACAGGTACAGGGCTTCGGACTCGGCGTTATGAATGCGCGCGCGGCTTATTATGCGAAGCGCGACGGGCGGTTTTCACAGTTTTTGACTGAGGGGCGTTCCTTCGGACCGCATGGACAGGATCTCGTCATCGCAGATTCCATTGAGAATTACAACGACGAGCTTTCAAAAGAACTGACCCAGCTGACGGTAACGGCAAACCTGCATATGCGTGCGATCGGTTTCAAGCCGTTTATCGCACCGGCATATTCCTCCGGCGCGATCTCCCTGATTCTGATGATGCGCGGCGAATGGCACTGCGGTTCCGTATTCATGGGCGGCATCTTCATGGGCGTGAAAAACCGTTATACTGAATACGGTCTGGAAACAGAAATCCTGCCACTGCCGGATGCGCTGTATGAGCGGATTGTGACGGCGGAGGAAAATCTGAAAAAGATTGTGTGATTGATGAGTCTTATCGCAGGAAGGAAGCGAACATAAATGATTCATTCAAATTCAGAAGGAGATATTTATATAGAAGAAATGCCTCTCCTCCTCGTCCATCTGCGCGAGGAGGAAAAAGGCGCGGATGCGCGCCTTTCTGAGGTGTTATCCTATGCGCTGGACGGCTACGCCTACGAGACAGCGACGGAAATCAGTGCTTTTGAAGATTATGTAAACCGATGGAGGCGCCTGGAGAAGACACAGAATCGAAAAAATCCAGTCCAGGGACGTATCCTGTTTGCCGTGCCGCTTGGTACATCTGGCATCAACCTGGAGCTTTACCGCCTGATTCGTTTCCTGCGGGAACATCCGGATTTTCTGAACGGTTTTGTCGGCGGACTTTTGGTGGACAGTGAAAATGACCTCTATTCCAAATCGGCGGCGAAGGATCTGGTATTTGCCGCTAACTGTGCGGGCTGCGCGTTCGTGGGACGCCCGCTCGTCGAGGGCACGCGGACACTTTCCAATTACACGATCGTTTCCAATAATCTTGGAACCGATCTGATGGGGGCATACCGCGAGAGCGCGGCGGGGCTGGTCAAAGAAGTACTGGGAACGGATTGCGTCAGGAAAAAATGTCCGAAAGTATTGGTGCTGCACGCGTCAAGCCACAAGACCTCCAACACCTACGCGATCTGGAACCGGGTGAAAGAACAGCTCCCGGAGATGGAGATCCGGGAGATAGGGCTTCGAAACGGTACGCTTTCCGACTGCGCCGGATGCCCGTACAAGATGTGCCTGCATTTTGGCGAGCAGGGAAGCTGCTTCTACGGTGGAGTGATGGTCGAGGACGTCTATCCGGCAGTCCGAGAGGCGGATGCGATCGTGATGCTCTGTCCAAACTACAACGATGCGCTGTCGGCAAACCTGACTGCGTTCATCAACCGCCTGACTTCGCTGTTCCGGACGACGCGGTTTTATGACAAAGCGCTGTTTGCGGTGGTTGTGTCGGGCTATTCCGGAAGCGATATCGTGGCGGAACAGCTTATCGCGGCGTTAAATATGAACAAAACCTTCTATCTGCCGGGGCAGTTTGCGATGATGGAGACGGCAAACAATGCCGGGGCAGCGATGCAGCTGCCGGGGATTGAGGAACGGATGAATGCGTTTGCGGAGAGAATCCGGGAGACGCTATTATATAGGTAAAGAGGGGTTATAAGCAGGGCAGCGTCACTGGGAGAGTTTGTAACTGTTCACAGGTAGGAATTCTTTGAACTGAAAATTCCGTACGATACAGTTCCGGCAGCAGATTTTGCCGATTTGGAATGCGTAGCATCGGCAAAATCCCGTTGCTGGGCACACGTGTGTGAACAGTAACGAGAGTTTCACGTCTGCTATAAAATTCTTTACAGATTTCATGAAACTAAGTATACTATATAAATATGCAAAAACTGTTTTACTCAGGCTAAAAGCTATGTGAAATTGTACTATTTAAAGAGGGAGAAAGGCAGAAATGAAATCCTGGAGACGAACATTAGCGATAGGCTTTATCATAGCGATAACTTCGCAGCTTTATTGGAACGTATTTGTCAACAATTTCCGTGTGTCAGCGTCGGTTATCCTGCTTCCGGTGCTGATTATGACAGTCGGAAGTCAGATTCACACGATGACGATCTGTACGGTGACGTCGATCATTGTTTTTTTATTCCGAATTGTGATATATTATCTGCAGGGAATGCCATCCGAGATGCTGGTACAGCTTGCGATGCCCGGAGCATTCTTTTATATCGTGTACGGCATGATGTTCAAGCTGCAGATCCGGAATAAACATATCGCGAATCTGGAAAATGTGATTGCGGCGGCATTTTTCTGTGACTTATGCTCGAATATATTCGAAAATTTTCTGGCAGCGCTTCTTAAAAACAATGCGATGCCGGGACCGGATACGATTCAAAAGCTTTTTATGATCGCTGCAGTCCGCACGCTTTTTGTGGCACTGGCACTGATCGGAGAACAGCAGTATCGGCTTCTTCTTACGAAAGCGGATCATGAGAGCCGTTATCAGCGGTTATTTCTTATGACGACGGGACTCAAGACTGAGATTTACCTGATGCATAAGAACACCGAGGAGATCGAGCGCGTCATGAGCAATGCATACAAGCTCTATGAGCAGATTCTGGAAAAGGATCTTCCACGGGAAATGCAGCAGATGGGACTTGAGATAGCGCGGGATGTCCATGAGATCAAGAAAGATTACATCCGCATCATTCAGGGCATTGAGGAGGCGATCGAGGAAGAGTCGAACGAGGAAACGATGAGCCTGCAGGATCTTCTTCGGATTCTGGAATCAGCCACCTACCGGACCATGGCGGAGAAAAAGCTGGATATCCGTCTGATGTTTGACTGCCGGGACAATTTTATGACGCAGGAACACTACCAGCTTATGACGATTCTCAAAAATTTGGTAGGAAATGCGGTGGAAGCGATCGAATCGACGAAAAAAAGCGGGATGATCTGGATTCGGGAGTACAAAAAAGATGGCAATTATGTGTTTGAAGTAGCGGACGACGGACCGGGAATTTCAGAAAAACATCTCCCACGGATTTTCAATATGGGATATTCAACGAAGTTTGATGAAAAAACCGGCAATATATATAGAGGCGTCGGGCTCTGCGGTGTGAAAAACGCGGTAGAGGAGCAGTTTGAAGGTAGTATTTCAGTGGATTCGGAAGAGGGAAGAGGAACGAAATTCCATATTGAGATACCGATAGCGAAATTGGAGGAAATAGAGTAAATGGAGATTTATATTGTTGAAGATGATATGTCAGTGATCAGCGTCCTGCAGGATATTATTGAAGATAATGATCTGGGAATTGTCTGCGGAACTTCAGAGGGACAGCCGGCGGATGTGGATGATATCCTGGCAAAGAATCCGGATATGGTTCTGATTGATTTCTTGATGCCGGAAAAGGACGGTGTTCAGGTCATGCGCGAACTGCGGGAAAGAGGCTGCAAGGCAAAATGCATCATGATTTCCCAGGTGGCGGCAAAAGAATTGATCGGCAAGGCATACGATGCGGGCATTGAGTTCTTCATCAGCAAGCCAATCAATATCATTGAGGTAAAATCGGTCATCCGTAATGTGGATGAGCAGATCAAGAATGAGAAAACTCTGACGAATATTAAGAAAATGTTCATGGCAGAGATCGCGGATATGCCGAAGGAGAAGAAAAAAGATGACGGTTACGGCAGAAAGGTGCTTTACATTTTAAACCGTCTCGGCATGTCCGGCGAGAAGGGCGGCGACGATATCCTTCGGATCTGCGAGTATCTGCACAACAACGGACGCCCTATCTCCCAGGTCAGCATCGGTCAGCTCTGCGAGCTTTTGAGCGATGCGCCGAAGAACATGGAGCAGCGTGTCCGCCGTGCGATCGCGGTCGGCATGTCGAACCTGGCACATTTGGGTATTGAGGATTTCATGAATGAAACCTTTACTGCATACTCCAGCACCTTGTTCCCATTCGAGGAAATCCGGGCAGAGATGGATCACATCCGCGGTAAACGCCGTTACGGTGGCAAAGTCAGCATCAAAAAGTTCATCGACAGCCTGATGCTGGCGGTAGATCGTGAGGTATAACGGGTAGATTTACAAAACTTTCCAATCTGTTTATCATAAGTTAAAAAAATGTTATAAAAATTTTATGTTTTTATGATGGATCTTGTAGTTTTTTGTCGGGGCTACAGTATTATACACCTGCGAGCAAGAAAAAAAAATAGGTTGGAGGTAGTTGTATGAAGACAATCGAGCTTGATATGTATCAGGCAACCGCAGTTGCGGCACTTGTACTGTTACTGGGACGTGTTCTGGTAGCTAAAATTTCTATTCTTCGTCGGTATTGTATTCCGGCACCTGTAGTTGGTGGTTTCCTTTATGCAATCGTTCATACCATCGTAAGAGGCATGGGCATTCTGGAAATTTCCTGCGACATGACACTTAAAAACGTATTCATGGTAGCTTTCTTCTGTAGCGTAGGTTTCACAGCATCTTTCCGTATGCTGAAGAAGGGCGGCGTTCAGACAGTTGTATTCCTGGCTCTGTCAGCTGTTATGGTAATTCTTCAGAACGTCCTGGGTGCTGGTCTGGCAAGCGTATTTGGTCTGGATCCTCGTCTGGGTCTGGCAACCGGTTCCATCCCGATGGTAGGTGGTCACGGTACTGCTGGTTCCTTCGGACCGTTACTTGAGGAATTAGGCGTAGCAAATGCGAGCGTTGTAGCTATCGCTTCCGCTACTTATGGTCTGGTTGCAGGCTGCGTAATCGGTGGTCCTATCGCAACTGCTAAGATCCGTAAGTACAAACTGTCCGCAGTTACTGAGGCAGCTACTAAGACTGAGACTGTAGAGACAGATGAGACTGGTGCAATCGATTCCGCTAGAATCCTTGACGGTCTTCTGTACTTAATCGTTGCTATCGGTGCTGGTACTATCGTATCCATGTTCCTTGGCAAGTTTATGACATTCCCATTCTACATCGGCGCAATGTTAGTTGGTGCTATCATCCGTAACATCATGGATGTTCAGAACAAAGAGATCCCGATGGAAGAGATCAGCACACTGGGCGGTGCTTCCCTTTCCGTATTCCTGGGTCTGGCTATGATCGATATGAAGCTGTGGCAGTTAGCTGAGCTGGCTGTACCGATGGTAGTTATGCTTCTTGCACAGACAGTACTTATGTTCTTCTATGCAAACTTCGTTGTATTCAACGTACTTGGCAAATCCTACGATGCTGCTGTTATGACCAGTGGTTTCTGTGGATTCGGTATGGGTGCTACCCCGAACGCTATGGCAAACATGCAGGCAATCACCGGCGTATATGGTCCGGCTCCGACTGCATTCATGGTAGTTCCGCTGGTAGGTTCCTTATTCATCGACTTTGTAAACGCAACTATCCTGACAGGATTCATCAGCTTCCTGGGTTAATAGATGCGAATTTCAAGAGGTCTGCTTTTCGGCAGGCCTCTTTTTTTGTGTAATAGGAAATTCCTTGGAATTCCCTATTACACAAAAAGGCGCTAACGTGCCAATGATGCGCACTCACACGAAGCAGAAATATGTCGCAAGCGACCGCACGAGGCGCCCGAATGTGCTTTGGCACATTCGTTGTCCATCCCCGAGTTATAATCAGGAACAATATAACTCCATAAGCAAATAATAATAACATCTATAACACTATTTTTATTTGATTCTGACGAAGAAATGATATATAATACATTATAGAAACAGAAAAGTTCACAAAAACAATTTGGAACCAGAGGGAATTATGTACAAGATTGATGAAACCATCGTCAAGTATTTGTGGTAACCATAGTTCAGTGAACTATTCAAACTTATATACATATCAGGAGGTATTATCCAATGAGCAAGTATGTTGACAGAGTTCTTGCAGAACTCAAAGAGAAAAACGCACATGAAGCCGAATTCCTTCAGACAGCAGAGGAAGTATTATCCACTCTGGGTCCGGTTGTAGATGCACATCCGGAGTACGAGAAGGTTGCTCTTCTTGAGAGAATGGTTGAGCCGGAGAGAACTATCGAGTTCCGTGTACCGTGGGTAGATGACAACGGCGCTGTTCATGTAAACCGTGGCTATCGTGTACAGTTCAACGGCGCTATTGGACCGTACAAAGGAGGCTTACGTTTCGCTCCTTCTGTAAACCTGTCTATCATGAAATTCTTAGGCTTCGAGCAGACTTTCAAAAACAGCTTAACAACCCTGCCGATGGGCGGTGCTAAGGGTGGTTCTGACTTCGACCCGAACGGCAAGAGCGATGCAGAGGTTATGAGATTCTGCCAGTCCTTCATGACTGAGTTATATCGTCACATCGGACCGGACGTAGATATCCCGGCTGGTGACCTTGGTGTAGGTGCTCGTGAGATCGGTTACCTGTATGGCCAGTACAGAAAGATCCGTGGTGCATTCGAGAACGGTACTATCACTGGTAAGGGAATGTCCTTCGGTGGTTCTCTGGTACGTCCGGAAGCAACTGGTTACGGCGCTGTTTACTATGTAGAAGCAGTTATGAAACATGAGAACGATACAATCGAAGGCAAGAGCGTTGTTGTATCTGGTTTCGGTAACGTTGCTTGGGGTATCTGCAAGAAACTGGCTGAGCTGGGTGCTAAGGCTGTTACCCTGTCTGGTCCGGACGGATACATCTATGATCCGGAAGGTGTTGTAACTGAAGAGAAGATCAACTACATGCTGGAGATGAGAGCATCTGGACGTAACAAAGTTCAGGATTACGCAGACAAGTTCGGCGTACAGTTCTTCCCAGGTGAGAAACCGTTCGGCGTTAAGGCTGACATCGTTATGCCGGCTGCTACTCAGAACGACGTTCGTATGGAAGAGGCTAAGAAGATGGTTGCTAACGGCCTTAAGTACTACATCGAGGTTGCTAACATGCCAACTACCAACGAAGCTCTTAAGTTCTTAATGGAGCAGAAGAACATGGTAGTAGCTCCGTCCAAGGCTGTTAACGCAGGTGGCGTTCTTGTATCTGGTCTTGAGATGAGCCAGAACAGCGAGAGATACAGCTGGACAGCAGAGGAAGTTGATTCCAAACTGCATCAGATCATGACTGGTATCCATGATGGTTCCGCAGCAGCAGCTGAGAAATACGGCTTAGGCTACAACCTGGTAGCTGGTGCTAACATCGTTGGTTTCCAGAAAGTTGCTGACGCTATGATGGCTCAGGGTATCTGCTGGTAGTCAGTAGTTCCCCATACCATATGGAGTGAATGTATAAGTAATATAATTGCATAACGCAGTTACATAAAAGAACTGCTGATTCGGACAACCTGGTGACAGGAAGTCCGGATCAGCGGTTTTTTTTCATAGGAAATTGCGCCCTATGAAATAAAAACCGTTCCGCGAGGATGTGCCAAGGCACATTCTTTTTCATTTCAAGGAATAACTGTTTCCATCCCTTACATAAAATAATAATGGTAAAGGGTGTTTGTCTGCCAGAGGGTGTGAATCGGCGGTAGCAAATCGATTTTAAGATAATTTTCACAAATTCACTCTGGAAATATCGGGTGGAATATGGTTAAATAGTCAATAGAGTTTTGCCACCCAAAAGAGTGTAGAAGGAACGGAAAGGAGAAATACCAGGATGGATGAGAATAAAGAGTTGGTAGAGACAATGGAGGACTATGCCGAGGAGCTGGAGGCGTCTTTCAAACGCCTGCATGAGGGCGATATTGTGACCGGCACGGTTGTTGCAGTGACAGACGACCAGGTGCTGGTGGATTTGAAATATTTTGCTCAGGGCGTGATTGACCGTGAGAATCTGAGCAATGATCCGGATTTTAATATGAAGGACGAGATTCAGCCGGGCGACCTGCTCACGGCAACGGTAATTCAGACCGACGACGGCGATGGCAATGTCGTTTTATCCCGCAAGGAGGCGAATGACAGGATGACGTGGGAACATTTCCGTCAGCTGCTCGATGAGCGCACACCGCTTGAGGTTACTATTTCCGAGGTCGTAAACGGCGGTGCGGTTGCGATGGTGGAAGGCGTGCGTGGCTTTATACCGGCGTCGAGACTGGATGCAGCGTATGTCGAGGATCTGGACAGCTGGAATGGAAAGAAGATTCCGGTGCTGGTGATTGAGGCGGATGAGGAGAAGAAACGTCTCGTCCTGTCCGGCAGAGAGTTGGCGAGAGAAAAACAGGATGCGGAGAAGAAGAGCCGGATTGCGCGCTGTGAGACCGGCGCGATCATGGAAGGAACGGTCGAGACAATCAAGCCATACGGCGCGTTTGTCCTGCTGGAAAATGGCTTAAGCGGACTGGTACATGTTTCCCAGATGAGCAAAAAACGCGTGGAGAATCCGGGTGCAGTCGTAAAGGTGGGACAGAAAGTGACGGTGAAAATCCTGTCTACCGCAAATGGCAAACTAAGCCTCAGCATGAAAGAGGTAGAGCCGGACGAAGCGCCGGAAGAGGAAGTATTTAATTATCATGAGTCAGGCGAGGCGACAACCGGATTTGCCGAGCTGTTAAAGGGCTTTAAATTTGACTAAATAGCAGTAAAGGAGAGGGAAAATTGAATATCCCTGAGACGTATAATCAGCTTGACCAGTGGACGACAGTCATGTTTCTGTACAATTCTGCCCTGAAAGCGATTAACACGAAAATTGAAATTCTAAATAACGAGTTTATTCATTTATATAATTACAATCCGATCGAGCACATCAAATCGCGCCTGAAAACACCGGAGAGTATCGTCAAGAAGCTTAAACGCGGTGGATATGAGGTGACGATCCCGAACATGATTGAGCATCTGAGCGATATTGCGGGCATCCGTATTATCTGCTCGTTCAGCCCGGATATTTACCGGATCGCGGAGATGATCGCGCGTCAGTCGGATGTGACGGTGCTGGTGGTGAAGGATTATATCAAGAATCCGAAGCCGAATGGCTACAAGAGTTACCATATGGTTGTAACGATCCCGATTTATCTAAGCGATGGTCCGGTGGATACGAAGGTGGAGATCCAGATACGGACGATAGCGATGGATTTCTGGGCAAGTCTGGAACACAAGATTTATTATAAATTTGAAGGAAATGCGCCGGATTATCTGGAGCAGGAACTGAAAGCCTGCGCGGATATGGCGGATATGCTGGATAATAAGATGTTTTCCCTGAATCAGGCGATCACGAAGATTGCGGAGGAACAGGCGAAGGAGAAGGAAGCTGCGAAAGTGGCGGAGGAAATGAAGAAAGCAGAGCGGGAGGATGTGCCCGCGGGGAACGAGCAGGAGCCGAAAGACGGGAAACGGAGCGGGGAAGCTGCGTCCGGGAACCGGAAAGAAGCCGGAGAGTAAGAGACGAAGAAAATGAAGATACGCAGGCGGATGGGTGAGACAAAGCAGATTGTTCAGGTAAATGGGGGGAATATTCTGCTGTTTGAGCTGGCTTTCCGTTTGCTCACGCTGCCGCTTCTTTTGCAGGCAGTGGCGGCGCTGTTCCGGCTGTCGGTGCGCGCGTCCGGCTACAGTTATGTGACGGTCAGCAATCTGGTTTCCTACCTGCTGCGGCCGGTTACGATCGCGATTCTGGTTTTGATGGCAGCGATCCTGCTGGTGGGAGTTTCCATCGAGGCGGCGGGACTTCTGGCGGCATATCAGGCGGCGGCACTCTCGCGGAAAATGAGCGCTTTTTCGATGTTTGCGGCAGGCATCCGTCTGACGGTATCAGAGATCCGAAAGCGGAATCTGAGGTTGTTTCTGGTGCTGGCGGTTCACGGCCTGGTGCTTCATTCATTTTTGATTTACCGGATGTTATGCCATGTGAAGGCGGTCAAATTTATCCTTCCGGCGCTTCTGGCGGAGAACTGGGGGCGGCTTTTACTGGTTGGCGTGATTGTTGGCGCGGTTGTGATCTCACTTCCGACGATTTTTATCTGTTTTGGCTGTATGCTGGAGCAGCGGTCGTTTCGGGGCGGATTTCTGCGAAGTAGGGAGCTGCTGCGCGGTAATCGGGTACAGGTAGTTGGGACGCTTGTTTTGTGCAATCTGGCAGTTACGGCGGTGACGGTGGTGCTCTATCTGATTGCGGTTGTGATTGTGGCGGTGTTTGCTGTCTGGTTTGCGGACCGGCGTCTGGAATTGATTCTGGTTTTAGAGGCGCGCGACCGGATCGAGATGGTTTTGATGCCGCTCATGAGCATCGTGCTGATGTCGGTTAATTATGGCGCATTGACGGTGTTATATGTGCAGTTGGACCGGAAACGTCAGAACAAAGAGCGCTGGAAGTTTGAAGCTGGCGAACATGCGGGTCTTCCGTGGTTGAGCCGCCGCAACCGGATGGCGGCGCTGGCACTTCTGACGGCATTGAGCGCCGGAGCAATGTACGACGCTTTTTACCGGGGCAATGTGCTGGCGGCGGATCAGCTGAGGGAAGTGCAGCTCACGGCGCATCGGGGCGCATCGACGAGTGCACCGGAGAACACGATGCCTGCGATGGAGGCAGCGGTCGATCAGATGGCGGATTTTGCAGAGCTGGATGTGCAGGAGACGCGGGATGGTGTGCTGGTATTGTTCCATGACAGCACTCTGGAGCGGATCGACGGGACGCGGCGGACGATCCGATCGCTTTCCTGGGACGAGCTGCAGCAGGTAGATGCCGGTGGCTGGTATTCGGAGCAGTACAGTGGGACGCGGATTCCGAAGCTGGAGGACGTTATCGAATATGTCAGGGGACGGATGATGCTGAACATCGAGATCAAATATGCCGGCGCGTCGAGCGATCTGCCGGAAAAGGTCGTGGACTGTATCCGGGAGAATGATTTCGTGGAACAGTGCGTCGTGACATCGACGAGTCTTTCTTATTTAAAGCGGGTGAAGGCGGCGGATTCGGATATTTATACGGGCTATATCCTGTCGGCAGCATATGGAAGCTATTACGAGGATGATGCGATCGATTTTATCAGCCTGCTCTCCAGTTCAGCGAACCGGAAGCTGGTCGAGCGCGTCCATGCCTGTGGTAAGGAGGTTCATGTCTGGACGGTCAATAAAAAGAGTGAACTGGAGCGAATGAAGATGATCGGCGTCGATAACATCATCACCGACCGGCCGATCCTGGCGCGGGAGGTCATTCTGGGCGAGGAAAATGCGGAGAATCTGCTGGCGCGGCTGAGGGCGCTGCTACGGTAAAGAAAGATTACAGGAAAAATAAAAATCAGGAGAAAAACATGAGATTTGTACTACAGAGAGTCAAACACGCGAGTGTAAAGGTAGACGGCGAGCTGATCGGCTCGATCGGCCGTGGATATATGGTACTGATGGGCGTCAGCGACACCGACACGGAGGAAATCACCGACAAAATGGTGGATAAAATGTGCAAGCTGCGTATTTTTGAGGATGAGAACGGCAAGACGAACTGTTCGCTGGCGGATGTGGATGGCGAGATCCTGCTGATCAGCCAGTTTACTTTGTACGCGGACTGCAGCCACGGAAACCGCCCGGGCTTTACGGGTGCGGGAAATCCAGAACTGGCGAACCATCTCTACGAACACGCGCTGGCGCGCTGCGCCGGACAGGTGCGGAAGGTTGAGCACGGTATTTTCGGGGCAGATATGAAGGTCGAGCTTTTAAACGATGGACCATTTACGATTCTGCTGGATAGTGATACGATAGTGAAAAAGAAATGATTCGCAAAAGGAGGAAGGATATGTCAGTAGCGAAAGAACAGAGAGAAAAACTGATTTGGGAATTTCCTAATATTGGAAAGAAAGCCCCGGAGCAGGAGGAAAAGGCATTTGCATATTGCGAGGGATATAAGGAGTTTTTAAATGTGGCAAAGACCGAGCGCGAATTTGTGCGCGAGGCGGTGCTCCGCCTGAAAGAGGCTGGTTATGAGGAGTTCGAAGAAGGAAAAATCTATCAGCCGGGCGACAAGGTATACCAGATCAACCGCAAGAAAGCGCTTCTGATGAGCACGTTCGGAAAACGTCCGCTGGAGGACGGCGTCCGCATTAACGTGGCTCACATCGATTCCCCGCGCCTGGATCTGAAACCGAACCCGCTGTATGAGAAGGCAGAGGCGGCATATTTCAAGACCCATTATTACGGCGGCATCCGCAAATACCAGTGGGCGACGATCCCGCTGGCGATGCACGGCGTTGTGATTTTAAAGGACGGCACCTCGATGGATATTTGCATCGGCGAAAAAGAGGGCGATCCAGTCTTCTGCGTGACCGATCTGCTTCCGCATCTTGCCGCACAGCAGAATGAGCGGAAACTGAAAGACGGCATCAAGGGCGAAGAATTAAATATCATTGTTGGATCCCTGCCGTACCCGTGCGAGGAAGAAGACTCGATCAAGGAGCCGGTCAAGCTGCTGGCGCTGTCGATCTTAAATGAGCGCTTCGGCATGACGGAGAAGGATTTCCTGCGTGCAGAGATCGAATTTGTGCCGGCAGTAAAAGCAACGGATGTCGGTCTGGACCGCAGCCTGGTCGGCGCTTACGGACAGGATGACAAGGTGTGCGCGTACACGGCACTGACCGCAGAGATGAAAGCCAAGTCCCCGGAATACACGACGGTTACGATTCTGGCAGATAAAGAGGAGATCGGTTCCGTTGGAAATACCGGCTTAAATTCCGATTTTACCCTGCATTATATCGAGGGACTGTGCAAGGCAGGAAATGTGGATGTCCGCAAAGTGCTGAAGCATTCTCTGTGCCTGTCGGCGGATGTCAATGCGGCGTATGACCCGACGTTTGCGAGTGTATTTGAAGAAAAAAACTCCTGCTATCTGAATAAGGGTGTCGTTTTGACGAAATATACGGGTGCGCGTGGCAAATCCGGCAGCAACGACGCGAGCGCGGAGACGATGGCGAAAGTGATCCAGATCATGGATGAGGCAGGCGTATACTGGCAGATCGGCGAGCTGGGCGCAGTAGACGTCGGCGGCGGCGGCACGGTTGCCCTGTTTGTGGCTGGCATGGATGTAGACGTTGTGGATATGGGTGTTCCGATTTTATCCATGCATGCCCCATTTGAGCTGGCATCGAAACTGGATATCTATAACACATATCTGGCATTTGCAGCATTTTGCAGCTAAAAAATAGCCAGAAAATTCCGTCAGGAAAGACAAAACGTTTTTTTCTGGCGGAATTTTTTGTAATAGTAAATTCCGTTACTGGACACGTATGCGTGTACAGTAACAAGATAGAAAATGTAAAATATTGAAAAATCGCTTTTGCGACAGGCTGGTTTGTGGTATGATGATTGGTAAGACATACGTGCAGATATACCATATGTGCGTTTGAAAGCCAGGTGCCGGATGGCGCAGGCAGGAAATTGAGAGATAGAGGACGACTAAATGAAGAGATGGAAAATAGCAGGCATCTGTCTGGCGGTTGCGGTAGCAGCAGCGGCATCTGGATGCGGAAAAAAGACAGGGACTGAGACGACCGCAGCAGAGAGCGCGGCTGCAGAGACAGAGGAGCATGTCGCAGAGAGCAGCGTGAAGCTGGGCGAGTACAAAGGCATCGCTGTGACCGTGACCGAGGCATCCGTGACGGACGAGGAAGTAGAAAACCAGATTCAGCAGGTGTTGAATTCAAAGGCCGAGTACCGCGAGGTAGACCGGGCAGCCCAGACGGGCGATCAGGTCAACATTGACTATAAGGGACTTTTAGACGGTGAGGCATTTGAGGGCGGTACTGCCGAGGGCTATGACCTGACACTGGGATCCGGCAGCTTTATCGATGGATTCGAGGATGGGCTGGTCGGCGCTGTGAAGGGCGATCAGAAAGACTTAAACCTGACCTTCCCGGATCCGTATCCGAACAACCCGGATCTGGCAGGTAAGGCGGTTGTATTTGAGGTAACGGTCAATGCGGTCAAGGAGCGCTCCGTTCCGGAACTGACGGATGAGTTTGTTGCTTCCGTATCACCGGATGATGGAACCGTGGAGAAATACCGTGAATCCACCCGTGAGAACCTCTTAGAGCAGAAACAGCTCTCGATTGACAATCAGAGAGATACGGATATTCTGAATGCGGTTGTGGACAATTCAGAAGTTGTATGCTCGACTGCATCGATCGACGAGGCATATGATACACAGTTAAAGGCATACACCAACATGCTTTCCTCCTACGGCGTCGATCTGGCGACCTATGCGGGTATGATTGGAAGCGACGAGGACAGCTTCAAGCAGAAGATCCGAGAGGAAGCCAAGGAAATGGCGAAACAGTCCCTCGTTTTAAATGAGATTGCAAAGCAGGAAAATATCACGATCGACGATTCGGACAAGGAAGCACTGGCGAAACGCTACGGCTACGAGAGCCTGGAGACGATGCTTCAGAACGATAACATCGATCAGAAGATGGTGGACGATACGGCACTGATGCAGAAGACACTTGATTTTCTGGTAGAAAATGCCAAGATCACTGTCAGCACTGAGGAGAACAATGCGGCGCTGAATACAGAAGCAGCCGAGGACGAGGCGGAGTAGAAAGCGTCTCATAAAAATACAGATAAGGGGATAGACATATGCAGATTTTATACGACAGAATCCGTAAAGATGGAATCGTAAGAGCAGGAAATGTATTGAAAGTGGATCGTTTCCTGAATCACCAGATGGATATTCATCTGTTCCAGGAGATCGGCAAGGAGTTTAAACGCCGTTTTGAGGGTGAGGAGATCAACAAGATCCTGACGATCGAGGCGTCGGGTATTGGTATTGCCTGTATCGTAGCCGAATATTTTGATGTTCCGGTTGTATTTGCCAAGAAAACAAAGACGAAAAATATTGCCGGAGAAGTGTATACAACGAAGGTTGAATCGTTTACCCATGGCACTGTATATGATATTATTGTGTCCAAGGAGTTTCTTGGAAAAGGCGATAAGGTTCTGGTTATCGATGATTTTCTGGCAAAGGGAAAGGCATTAGACGGTCTGACCACTTTGATTCAGGATTCGGGAGCAGAATTAGTTGGTGCGGGCATTGTCATTGAAAAAGGTTTTCAGGACGGCGGCAAACGCATCCGTGATAAGGGCATCCGCGTTGAGTCACTGGCGATCGTAGACAGCATGAATGCAGAGACCGGGGAGATCGTATTCAGAAATGAAGATAAATAAAAAAGCATTGTTTTTTGATATTGATGGAACATTGTTTAGTGAAAAATTAAGGCAGGTACCGCAAAGCGCGGTGCTTGCCTTAAAAAAAACAATGGAAAAGGGAAATTTGACCTTTATTAATACGGGGCGAACCTGGTGCCAGACGTCCAAAATCCGGGAGGAAGCGCCGGTAAACGGGCTGCTCTGCGGCTGTGGTACCTATATTTCCGTGGATGGAAAGACACTCTATGACCAGAGAATTTCGCCGGAACGGGCGGAGAAACTGAAAGAGGATATTCTGCGGTTCCGGATGGATACAGTGATGGAGGGCGTGGACGCCTGCTTTTTCCGGCCAGATGGGGTGCAGACCGAAACGATGCGGGCGATCCGCTCGATTCTCGACCAGAGCGGCTCGGTTTCGGCGAAGAACTGGTCGGATCCATCCTTTTCGATCAGTAAATTTTGCGTGGCAGTCGGAGCAGACAGTGATCCGGCGGGATTTTTTGAGACACTTCGGGATTTTGAGGTGATTGACCGGGGCGGCGGCTTCTATGAGTGTGTGCCGATGGGGCATTCTAAGGCGAGTGCGATCGAGTGGATTTTGAAGCAATATGGGATTGCGCTGGAGGACGCGTGGGTCTTTGGAGACAGCATGAACGATCTGTCGATGTTCCAGTATGTGCCGAATACGGTTGTCATGGGAAAACACGATGCCGGGCTGGAGTCGTATGCGACGTTTACGGCGAAGACCGTGGAGGAAGATGGGATTTACCGGGCGATGGAAGAGCTGGGGCTTTTGTAAGGAAACAATGGTTTGGTGTTTGATATATATGTATAAAGAGTGAAATTTGTGTGGATGTGTGGAGTT
>NZ_FR895100.1:16833-18341 GCF_000434655.1 Clostridium sp. CAG:43
GAGAGAAGTTTCAGGAAAGATTGACCTGGTGGATGTCTGAGACTTGAAATGCTCAAGATTGTGGATAGTTGAGACAGAACTAGAATGAAAGGGCGTTGGATAAAGATATATGAATTATGAGGAATCGGAAAAATATGAAGTTCTCAAGCGGTATTTCGGATATGACAGCTTCCGCGAAGGACAGGAAATACTGATTGACGGGATTCTTGATGGGCGTGATGTGCTGGGAATCATGCCGACGGGCAGCGGAAAATCACTGTGTTATCAGGTTCCGGCATTGATTCTTCCGGGAATCACGCTGGTGGTGTCACCGCTGATTTCTCTGATGAAGGATCAAGTCACGGCACTCAATCAGGCGGGCGTCCACGCGGCGTATCTGAACAGTTCGCTGACGACGGCACAGTATTATAAGGCGCTTGGGTATGCGCGCGAGGGGCGTTATCCAATCATTTACGTGGCGCCGGAGCGTCTGATGACGGAGGAATTTCTTGATTTTGCGATGCACGTGGATATTGCGATGCTGGCGATCGATGAGGCGCACTGCATTTCCCAGTGGGGACAGGATTTCAGACCGAGTTATTTGAAGATTGTTGATTTTATCGAGAAGCTGCCGAGGCGTCCGGTGGTCAGTGCTTTTACGGCGACCGCGACCAAGGAGGTCCGGGACGATATCATCGACATTTTGCAGTTACAGAACCCGGTGATGCTGACGACGGGATTTGACCGGAAAAACTTGTATTTTGCAGTGGAGACGCCGAAGGACCGCTATGCGGCGATCCGGGCATATCTGGAGGCGCACCCGGGGCAGGGAGGGATTATTTACTGTCTGACCCGCAGGAATGTTGAGGAGATCTGTGAGAAGCTGATCCGGGATGGATTTTCAGTGACGCGTTACCATGCGGGACTTTCCGATGCGGAGCGGCAGAAGAATCAGGATGATTTTATCTATGATCGGGTTCCGGTGATGGTGGCGACCAATGCGTTCGGCATGGGAATCGACCGGTCGGATGTACGGTTTGTCCTGCACTGCGGGATGCCGAAGAACCTGGAAGCCTACTATCAGGAGGCAGGACGTGCCGGGCGTGACGGCGAACCGGCGGAGTGCATCCTGTATTATAGCGGGCGGGATGTGGTGACGAACCAGCTCTTTATTGAGCGGAACCAGGACAATCAGGAGCTTGACGACTATACGCGGCAGGTGGTGCTGGAACGTGACCGGGAACGCCTGAAAAAGATGACGTTTTATTGTTTTACGAATGAGTGCCTGCGTGATTATATCCTGCGGTATTTCGGCGAATATGGAAGTAATTACTGCGGAAACTGTTCGAATTGTATGACGCAATTTGACACGATCGACATTCAGGCGGCGGCAGAGAGTCTCTTAGGCTGTGTGCAGTCGTGCGGACAGCGCTATGGAACAACGGTGATTTTCGACACGGTTCACGGGGCGAATACGGTAAAGATCCGCAATTACCGGATGGATGAGAATCCGCATTATGGGGAACTGG
>NZ_FR895100.1:18401-19765 GCF_000434655.1 Clostridium sp. CAG:43
CCTCCAGGTGGAGGAGTATCTGTTTGTCACGGCGGATGAGTATTCGATTGTCAAATTGACGGAAAAAGGTGCTGCTTTCCTGGAAGCACCGGAGCCAATCGAGATGAAGATGGCGAAGGAGCGGGAGAAACAGGCAGCTGGAAGCAGCAAAAAGAGCCGCCGGGGCGCGAAGCTTCCAGCCGGGGCAGCCGAATTTACGGAGAAGGAAGAGACGCTCTTCGAGGCACTCCGCGCGCTGCGCCGCGAGATCGCATCCGAGGAAAAAGTGCCGCCGTATATCGTATTTTCTGATAAGACGCTGACGCATATGTGTATTTTAAAACCGGTTACGGAAGCGGAGATGCTGGAGGTGTCCGGCGTGGGTGCGTATAAGTTTGAAAAATATGGAGAACGGTTTCTGGAGTGCGTGCGGAAGTTCTTAGAGTCTTAGTATCGGGTGTGTGTTCTGTTCGTGAGTGAAAAATGCCTGGAGAAAAGACAGAAAAATAAAAAAATACACATATGATGACAGATTTTATCTTGTTAAACACCGCATTTTCTAGTATAATAAGGGTATCAATCCATGGATGGAAGTGACTGTGAAAATGGAACTTTTAGAAGCAGTTTCAAACATTTATGAACACCTATTTAGATGGAGAAGGGGGCGTTTTTATGGAGAAAAGTTATACAAAGATTTACACAACTGGAGCGACAGTACCGTTAAAGATTCGTCCAGGACATTTCGCAACAAACCATGCACATATCAATTATTACATTGATGTGACGACCCTGAAAGCGAGAACGAAAGAGGCGGAGGAAGTTGCACAGGCGCTGGTTGGCATGTATCTGTATGACACCGTGATCGATACGATTGTCTGCATGGAGGGCACGGAAGTTATCGGTGCTTTTCTGGCGGAGGAGCTGGCAAAGGGCGGTTTTCTCTCGACGAACGCGCACAAATCTATCTATGTAATCAGCCCGGAGTTCAACAACAACAGCCAGATCATTTTCCGTGACAACCTGATTCCGATGATCCGTGATAAACACGTGATGATCCTGATGGCATCCGTGACGACGGGACGCACCTTAAATAAGGCAGTTGAGAGCATCCAGTATTACGGTGGTATCTTACAGGGCGCATCGGCGATTTTCAGTGCGATGGATTCGCTGGATGGTGTGCCGATCAAGTCAGTCTTTGGCAAGAAGGATTTACCGGATTATACGTATTCAGATTACCGTGACTGCCCGCTCTGCAAGGCAGGAAAGAAAATTGATGCGCTGGTAAATACGTTTGGATATTCGCCGATGGGGTGATGCCGCGATCGGAAGCTGCTTCGTTTGATGAATACAGGATTTGTAAAAGCTGAATCGTTGAGATGAAATGC
>NZ_FR895100.1:19813-19998 GCF_000434655.1 Clostridium sp. CAG:43
AGAAACCATTGTTGATAAAGAGATAGATTTAGAGGGTTTGAGAACAGATAGTGGATACCGCAAAACCACAGAATCCGTGCACTGACCTGTCAGAAATAAGAAGATGGGGAGCAGAGGGATGGGAGGTTTTGCGGTATCTTTTTTGTGTACTAGGAAATTCTTTGGAATCCCCTATTACACAAAAA
>NZ_FR895100.1:20034-21225 GCF_000434655.1 Clostridium sp. CAG:43
CAGATATAGTGTAATTGTTTAAAGAAGTTTTTGGAGAAAGAAGGAGAATGCAATGGATACACAGCAGATGTTTCAGGAACTGGATCGTCTTTATGCACAGGGAAAACTGGACGAAGCGGAAGAGAAAATGATGGGCTGGATGAAGGAAGGGCTGGATTCAGGGAACAAAAGCCTCTGCCTGATGATGTGCAATGAGATGGAAGGACTCTACCGGAATACCGGACGGGTTGCTCAGGCAGTCGATATGGCGGATATGGCGCTGTCTCTGATTGCGGGGATGGGACTGGATGGTTCGATCCACCATGGAACGACACTTTTAAATGCGGCAACCGCGCGCCGGATGGCAGGAGATGTGGAGAAAGCGCTTTCCCAGTACCGGGAGGCGGAAGCGATTTTTAAGAATCTTGGAAAAACGGATGGCTATGAGATGGCAAGTCTCTACAATAATATCAGCCAGATTTATCAGGAACAGGAGGAACATGAAAAGGCGCTGGAATCGCTGGATAAGGCGCTGGAACTGATTAAAAAGATGGAGAACAGCGAGGCGGAGGTGGCAACGACCCATGTCAACCGGGCGCTATCCTTGATGGCGCTGGGACGGCTGGATGAGGCAGACGAGGAGTTAAAGGAAAGCCTGACCTTTTATGCGTCCCCGGAGGGCGTGCAGTCGGGACACTTTGGTTCGGCGCTGGCAGCAGCCGGGGAGCTGGCATGGCGGCGCGGCAATTATGATCAGGCGATCGGGCTGCTGGAAAAAGCGCTGATGGTAACGCAGTCTCGGTTTGGCGAGAGCGATGCGTGCGCGGTGATCCGCCAGAATCTGGAGATGATCAAAAAAGAAAAGGAAGAAAAAGGCATTACCGGAGCTGCAGACAAGAAGGAAGACAAGGGCGGAAACCCGAGCCACTGTGCGAGCTGTCAGTTCAAGGATGCGAAATTCTGAGACAGGACAAGAAAAAAGCGTTTTTTGAAAAGTTTTCAGATGGAAGATTTGATAAAAAGCGTGCAAGAAACGCGCATGAAAAAAATACTGAAAATAGAGAAAACGTAGAAATAGAAAAAAACATAAAATCAGGTAGGGGGATCAGATGCAGGGACTAGAACTGGCAAAACGATACTATGAAGAAGTCGGGCGTCCGATGCTGGAGCGGGATTTTCCAGAGCTTCTGCCGCGGTTGGCGGCGGGACTGG
>NZ_FR895100.1:21241-21733 GCF_000434655.1 Clostridium sp. CAG:43
GGACTGGTGGGCGAAGGTTCGGAATGTCTGGGATTTGACGATGCGATATCGCAGGATCACGATTTCGGGGCGGGTTTCTGTCTGTGGTTTTCGGCGGAAGATTATAACCAGTACGGAAATGCGCTTCAGGATGCCTATGACCGTTTGCCAGGGGACTTTGCAGGTGTTCCGGCACGCCTCACAAGTGCGCGGGGCGGCGGACGTGTCGGTGTGTTTGAGATAGAGGCATTTTACAGCCGTTTTATCGGGATGGAACAGCCGCCAAAGAGCCTGATGCGCTGGCTGCATCTGCCGGAAGATAAGCTGGCGGCAGTCGTGGGCGGGGCAGTATTTGAGGATGGACTGGGAGAATTTTCTGCGATCCGCGAGGCGCTCCGGAAGTATTATCCGGAGGATGTCCGGATCAAGAAGATCGCGGCGCGGGCAGCGAAAATGGCGCAGTCGGGACAGTATAATTATGGCCGCTGTATGCGGCGGGGCGATACGGTTGCG